>NZ_JBFROH010000013.1:0-84810 GCF_041471425.1 Vibrio sp. 10N.261.52.C2
AATCCGCGATGAACCTTTTTATTTACTTAGCGTTTTATGTAGCTAAGCTTAGACTTTCTTGAAGATGATAGAGGTGTTGATTCCACCAAAAGCAAAGTTGTTGCTCATCAAGTATTCAACATCCAATTCGCGACCTGAGCCCGTGATGTAATCGAGCTTGCCGCACTGTTCATCGACATTCTTAAGGTTTAGGGTTGGGCTGAACCAACCGCTATGCATCATCTCTAGGCTGAGCCACGCTTCAATTGCACCACATGCACCAAGCGTATGGCCAAAGTAACTCTTAAGAGAGCTGATTGGTACTTCACCAAAGATATTCGCTGTCGCGTTACTCTCTGCAATATCACCTTTTTCAGTCGCAGTACCGTGCGCAGAAACATAGCCAATCTTCTCAGCTGGAAGTTGTGCGTCTCTCAATGCTTTCTCCATACAGATTTGCATGGTTTCCATCTGAGGTTGAGTCACATGAGCCGCATCACAGTTGCTCGCAAAACCTATGATTTCTGCGTAGATCTTTGCGCCACGAGCAACAGCATGTTCGTACTCTTCAAGGATCAGGGTTCCAGCGCCTTCGCCGATAACCAAGCCATCACGCTCGCTGTCGTATGGGCTAGGGGATTTCTTGGGTGTGTCGTTTTTTAAACTGGTAGCGAAAAGGGTATCGAAAACGGCAGACTCAGTTGGGCATAACTCTTCACCACCACCGGCAACCATTACGGTTTGGTAACCATGCTTGATCGCTTCATAGGCGTAACCAATGGCTTGGCTTCCTGAAGTACAGGCGCTGCTGGTGGGAATCACGCGGCCACGCAGACCAAAGAACAGACCTACGTTTACCGCGGCTGTGTGTGGCATCATTTGAACGTAAGTGGTTGCTGTGATTGCTCGTGTCGACTTCTCGTTCAGCATTACTCCGAAAGCACCAACCGCATCGGTACTGCCAGTTGAAGAGCCGTAAGCGATACCAGTTTCGCCATTGGTCAATACATCGTGACCAATTAAGCCGGCTTGCTCCAATGCATTCTCAGTCGCAACGGTAGCTAGGCGTGATACACGGCCCATGCCACGCACTTGCTTACGCTTGTAGTGTTTAGGCAGTTGGAAGTCATCAATAGGCGCGGCAAGTTTTGTGTTGAGACCATCATATTGCTCGAAGCTTGGCATATATTGAGTCGCATTTTCACAGGCCTTTAGCTTAGGCTCTATCTGTTGCCAGTCGTTACCAAAAGCAGTAACACCAGACATTCCAGTTACAACAACGCGGCGGGTCATACTAAGCCTCCATTTACTGAAATCACTTGGCGAGTTACGTAGCCTGCAATATCAGACATTAGGTAGCTGACTAGGCCGGCTACTTCTTCCGGCTCACCCATACGGCGCAGTGGTACTTGAGGAAGTGCATGATCTTTCACGTGCTCGTCAACCATACCTGTGTCAATTAAGCCAGGAGCGACACAGTTTACCGTGATCTTGCGTTTTGCGAGTTCTAGAGCAAGAGACTTAGTTGCGCCAATCACCCCCGCTTTTGCTGCAGCATAGTTAGTTTGACCACGGTTACCCATAATGCCGGATACCGACGCTAGAGTGACGATACGGCCACCTTTACGCTTTTGAACCATAGGCATTACACAAGGGTGAAGTACGTTGTAGAAGCTATCTAGGTTGGTATGGATCACACCATCCCACTCTTCTTCCGTCATCGCGGGGAATGCAGTGTCACGAGTAATGCCCGCGTTGTTCACTACACCATAGTAAGCACCATGTTCAGCGATATCAGACTCAAGCTTTTCGCGACACTCGCTTCGTTTGCTGATATCAAATTGAATAAGACGTCCAGCGCCACCCAGTTCGGTGATCGACTTTAGCGTCTCTTCAGCACCTTGCTTGTCACCCATGTAATGAACGGCGATTTCAAACCCGTCTTTCGCGAGTTGAATAGCGATCGCTTTACCAATACCTTTACTGGCACCAGTGACTAAAACCTGACGGCTCATGATGGGCTCCTAGTTTTCATTTCTTGTAATTTTTGTTCGGTCGGCACGTAGACGTTGAGTTGGCATTGAGCCACTAACTCACCTCGGTCTTCGACTCTTGCGGTAAACACAGCCATACCGCTGTCTTCCATCATCTGTTCGGCGTAGATATCAAGGGTCTGACCTTGAGTAAACTCATCACACAGTGATTTATAGCGACGAGAGCCGAGTAAGAATCCGATTGGGGGCGTGGTGCCGTTTTTAAGTGCGTGATATCCAGACCATGCCGCTACAGACTGCGCCATAAACTCGATTCCAACATATGCTGGTACCGTTTGAGATTCGGCGTCAAAGAACAGATTATGGTCACCAATATCGACCTGACAGTGGATCGACAACGCCTCTACGCTGATAGCACGATCGATTAATATCATCGGATCATCGTGAGGGAGAAGTTGGTCTACAGAAGGGATATCAGTCATTTACTACACCAAAAATCAGGCTAATGTTGTTGCCACCAAAAGCAAACGAGTTGCTTAAGATGTTCTTTGCTTTAAGTTTCTGTGAACAGTTTACCAAATCAATCTCAATATCTTCAGCTTTATCCTGACATTTTTGTAAGGGAAGCGGTAAGTCATATTTCAAAATATGCCACGCAATTGCAGCCTCAATCGCACTTGCTGCGCCTAGAGTATGCCCGGTCAGCGGTTTGGTAGAACTGACGGGAACCTTGTTTGCAAAAATACGATGAATGGCTTTACTTTCCATCGAGTCATTGAGTGGCGTTGCTGTACCATGTGCATTGATATAACCAATGTCTTCTGCGTTTAACTGTGCAGAATGTAACGCTTTTTTCATTGCTTGTTCAGCACCATTGCCTTCAGGGTGAGGCGCTGAAATGTGGTGTGCATCAGAGCTGTCCCCACAGCCCAATAAGGCAATGTTTGACGTGTCTTGTGCTGCATTAACACCGGCTAACTTTGTTTTGCTGAGCAACATAAATGCCGCTGCTTCTCCTATGTTGATACCTTCTCGGGTTGCACTAAATGGCTTACAATGTGTTGTTGAGAGTGCTTCAAGGCCGTGGAAACCATTGAGTGTCAGCTTACACAATGTATCCACACCACCCACTAACACGGCATCAGCCATACCTGAATCTAATAAGCGCTGGGCGGTCAGAAATACGCGGCCACTGGATGAGCAAGCCGTAGATATGACGTAGTTTGGCCCCGTTAATGCGCAATACTGGCTAACGAACTCTGAGGTATCACCAAGCTCTTGTTTTGAGTAATGGTAATCTGCTGGAAACTCGCCGTTTGCCAATTTTTGTTTGAAGACTGCTTCACCATCGGAGATCCCAGATGTGCTGGTGCCAATAACAACAGCAATTCTATCTGCGCCAAACTGAGATTTGGCTTGCTCGATAGAATCTTCAATTTGGTGAAGAGCCGACAGCGCCAGTTGATTGTTGCGAGTGGCGTATTGCGTAAGATCTGAAGGAATCGGTGGTAGTTCACCCGCGATCTGACCAACGACAGTGTGTTTACCATCGTTCAGCATATCGTGCACTTCGACCATATTTGATTCACGCTCGTCTTTTAGACAGCCATGAATATCGGCAATCTCTGAGCCTAGCGCTGAGTGGAAACCACAGTCTTGGATGTAAATAGGCATAGTGTTCAACTCTTACTTGGATTGTCGACAATCGTTGAGTTCAACGTTTGTATGGTGATGTTGTAGCCCAGGGTCAAATGTTTGAAAACAATGTCGCCTGCCGTTTTGTGTGTACCAGGATCTGTTTGGTAATCAATTTGAATGATTGCCTGTTGGTTTTCATCAAATACGGTTCTTGTTTTGTCGGTATCGACTAGGTGCCAACCTATGCTTTGTAAAGGCTGAGCCCATGCTTCAGCCGGCCATAAGGTAAGCATTAAATTAAATAGCACCTGTTCAGGTTGTGGCAAAGTTGCGCCAAGCCCAGACAAAACCTGCGTATCAATTACTTGATTCTGGTATTGCAGCGATAGAATGCGAGTACCCCAAGAGGAGAACCCCGCCAAAACCACTTTACCTGGTGTGACTTCGACTTGAACCGGAAGCTGCTGTGTATCATTTTCCCACGTAGCGCTAATCAACTGACTGGCTGTTAATGAGTATCCCAGTTCAGCTGGCAGTGGTAGTGCTAGATCGGTGTCTTGATCGATAGACACGCTCGCACCACTTGGCTGCTGAGAAACCATCGAGCAGGCACTCATTAGAATGCCCACTAGTATGGCGAAGGTTACCTTTAATGTCTGGATCATCTAAAAGCCTCTCGAGTAATTGGTCCTTCTACGTTTTTACTACTGTTGATCGCGAGTGGAGAAAGCAGCCAAGCGACAAAGATCCCTGTCAGAACCGTCACCCCGAAGCTATGAATAGCATGAGTCTGGCTCAGCGACAGTAAGCCGAATGAAAGTAGTGTTGTGAGACCTGACAAGGTGATCGCTAATAAGGTGCTCAGCGATTTCTTTTGCTCAGCAAAGAATAGGGTGTAGTCTATGCCAATCCCTAAAATCAGAATCAAACCAAGCAGGTTAAATAGGTTCAGTGTCGAGCCTAAAATGCCCGTGACCGCCAAACCTGCTACGCCTGCAATCAATGAAGGCAACAGCATTAACAGGCTTTGCTTCACACCATAGCGCCAGCCTAACAGCATGCCAATAGCTGCCAATGCTATCAATAACAGCTCGGTAATCTTGACGCGGTACTCAGCAAAAAGAGAGGAGATTTCATCCGCTTTATTGAGGTGTTTCACACCTTGCTTCTGAGCAAAATCTGACTCCAACCACTGTGAGAACAGCTCAGCATCAGTGACGTCTTTTATCAAAATGACCGACGCTGCTTGCCCGTCGATAGGTTTTAACCAAAGTGGTCGAACAGGCTCTGAGACTGGAGACTCCAAAAATCCAGATACCGTGATTGGTTCGAATTTTGGTAGTTCTGGAAACGTAGACCAACCGAGAGAGCTTTGTAATATATGGCTTTGTTGACTATAGAGTTGTTCAACCAACTGATAGTTATCATGCTGTTCTTGTTTACTTAACAAGTGTTGATTGATGCTGCGATACCCGGAGATACCTTGGCTATTGACCAGCGAATCTAAGCTTGTGGTGATTTCTGTCAATTTTTTGAGTAGCTTTTGGTCGCTCTGAGCTGTGACCAAAAGCATATTTTGACCACTGCCTAACCCTGATATCTCAGTAATGGCTTGCTCTTGTTGTTTGAGTTGTTCGGGCATAGCCTGAAGCTGGCGAATATCGTCGTCGTAACGAATTTGACTGAGTGACATCAAGCTAACGACAGTCACTGTTAACGGTAAGCCAATTCTAAATTTTTGGTTGCTCCAAAGGCTTAACCAAGTATGCCAAAGTTTCGACAGGGGAAGAGGGCGCTCTTGGCCTGGTTTTACCGCTAAAACGGGGTACCAGCACACCACACTGGCGTAAGCTGCGATCAGTCCAATCGACGAAAACAGAGCCAGTTGCTGCAAGCCTGGGAATGGCGCAACCAGTAGCCCTAAGTATCCGATTAAGCTGGTGATTAAACCTAGAGTGATGGCAATGAAAATATGCTTTAGGCCTTTATCGCTCTGCCAGTGGCTTCCTGCGGCCAAACGGTCAGTGAGATAGTGAAAAGAGTAATCGATGGATACGCCAATCAAGCTAGCGCCAAACACCAAGCTGAATAGATGCACCTTACCAAAGATAGCGACAGTGCTTGCCAGTGCAACCAATAATCCTGTACTGATTGAGAGTAAAGATAAGGCAAGTGGTAGCGCACTACGAAATGTCAGCCACACCAATAAAATAACGCCTGCCAATGAGCCCAAACCAATGGTACTGATTTCTGATTTCGCGCTTTCGGTACCGTAATTGGCGTAGAACACCACACCAGTATGCTGCACCTTGACGCCAAATTGTTTTTCGACCTCGCGCTCAATTGAATCAAGATCTGGAAGTTGTTCTTGAATCGCCAAGCTATAAGGTGAGTCCGCCAGAGTAGCCGTGACTAAAATATGAGTTTGCTCATTCGACTGGGCCGTGAGATAGCCCTCTTTCAGAACAAAGTTACTTGATTGGACGCCAATAGCACTGATGTAGTCGCGAAATAACAAGAATGGGTCGAGAGATAACTCTGCTGCAGTGACGCCTGAGAATGGATTGTACAGAGACTGAATGACATATTGAGCTCGCGAATCAGGCGAGTGTGTCAGCGTCTCTTTTTGTTGTTGGGTCAGCAGTTGAGATCGGTGACGAAAATAGAAATCGCTCCACTGGCTTTGAGTGCTGGCGTTGATTTTACCTTGAACTTGCTTAAACAGAGTTGGCTGACTTGAAAAAGTTCTTTGGTTGAGAGCTTTTTCAAAAGCGTCGGTCGCAACCATGGTTTGTTCGATATCGGGAGCGCTTATGATAAATACCACTTGCTCGCTCATCGAGCTGGATATCTGCTGAAAGGCTTGCTCTACCATTGGGTCTTGCTGGTTTTCGGGCAGTAACTTTAGAATGTTGCTTTCAATCGGTACCGACGAAGAAAAAGCGAATTGTTTGGTCAACAACCCGCTAAACAGCATTACAACAACAAGCCAAACAAGGGCAAGACTAGAGTTGGAATTGTTTCGCTTCAGCATCTGATAATACTTCCGGTAGATGGCTTAACTGACTGAATTCGATCATTGTGCTATCTCCACGAATCTCTTTCAACTCAATACGTTCAATATCGCTGTTGCCTTGCAGCGTGATAGCCTCAAACACCGCATTCATCGGTGCATTTTTGGGCTTTAGAGTCAGTGTCCATGCTTGTACATTTTCATCAGAGCTGGTGTTAGTTGCGGGCTCAAAATTGAGTGCGAACTGTTCCTGAAGTTTTTGCGTGTCCCCATGAAACACTGACAAGAAGATATGGCTGAAATAAAACGCCATTGGATTTTCTTTGTCGGTGATGATTTTTGCGGGTTGATCGGCAAACCTTTGGCTCAGTTTGTTATCGGTGAGCACTAAGTTCACGGGAAACGGAGTGGTTTGTGTCCAGAGTAAGCCACTTGATTTGTCTAACAGAAATGTACCTTGTGACGTTAAAGGCTGGGCGAACATCTCCATATTGCGTGTTTGAGTGAACTCACCACGCACAATACTATTTTCGCTGAGCACCGTCTGCAGCTCTGAAATAGAATTGACAGCAGCAGAGTTTTCTTTGGCGCTTACAAGGCCGCTTGCCATCATCGCAGTAAGTCCAATTAGCGCGATATTGATGTATTTGCGACTGCGTTTAAACAGATTCATGGTTCACCTGCTGTGGGTTAGAGGTTTGTGTTTGATGTTCAGTTGCTAGAGGTAAGCAACCAAATTGGTGCCAGTGTTCGACTTTGTCAGTAAACACTTTGGGTGAGGCAAAGCACATCTCTTGTTCTTCGATGGTGACGGCAACCTGCATGGTGTGAGCACGTGTCATTCGAGCACCGGTTAGAGCATCATGAATTTCATAATCGACGCGCAGGCGATTTTCCCACTCGGTGAGTTTCGCCGTTACCTTAATCTTGTGATTAAACGGTATCGCCTTAATGTATTTCACGCGGGTATCGATGATAGGCCACATGTAGCCAGAATCCTTCATCTCATGGTAGTTGTACTCAATCTTATCCATCATGATGCGCCTAACTTCTTCAAAGAATCGGAAGTAGTTGCCGTGATAGATCACGCCCATTGGGTCGGCATCTTGGAATGAGGTGATAAGCGTCACCTCAGATTGTAATGGGTGAAGGATTTCAGACATAAATCGCTCTCAACAATATTGCGTAAAGGGTTGGCTACTTTATGAGTAAAGTGACCAGTGCTGACTTTGAATACGAGCAATGAAGTGGCGTAGATCGCCTTCAAGTGGTCGATCTTCTACGATAAATTCAAACTCCTTAAGCACTTCGTCGCGAATGTGCTTGAGGTTCTCACTCATGTGGTGCTCATCAAGCTCATTGTGGCGCTTACGAAGTTCGAGTGCTTGTGTCCCCGCCAGTAGTGACGCTGCTGCCACTTGTTCGGTTAGCTCTAGAACGCGTAAACAGTCACGAGCTGCGATGGTGCCCATACTCACTTTATCTTGGTTGTGACACTCAGTTGAGCGAGAGAATACGCTTGCTGGCATGGTGTGTTTCAATGCTTCTGCTGTCCAAGCTGAAACGCCAATCTGTACTGCTTTAAAGCCGTGGTTGATTGGCTTACGTTCGCCTTCAGCACCCGTTAGGTTGAATGGCAAACCGTTGTTGAACTTGTAGTCCATCAGCTGAGCCATTTGACGGTCAAGCAGATCAGCAAGGTTCGCAACTGCAGTTTTTAACGTATCCATCGCCATTGCAATGTGTCCACCGTAGAAGTGTCCACCGTGCAGTACGCGCTCATTATCACCATCGATAATTGGGTTGTCGTTGGCACTGTTTAGCTCGTTCTCGATCATTTGGCGTAGCCAAGGCAGAGAGTCTTGAACCACGCCGATAACATGTGGAGCACAGCGCAGAGAGTAACGATCTTGGAGGCGATCACTGTTACGTGGCGGGCGATCCGCTTGCAGATCATCACGCAGCCATGCAGCAACTTGTTGTTGACCAGGATGAGGTTTGACTGCAAACAGCGCTTCATCGAAATGGAAGTCATTGCCGTGCATACCGACTGATACCATAGCGGTGATCTTAGTTGATAGCTGAGCTAGATATTCCGCACGCTTGTAAGCGATACAAGCTAATGCCGTCATTACAGACGTACCATTCATCAACGCCAAGCCTTCTTTTGGCTTAAGTTTGATAGGGCTAATTCCTAACTCTTTGTAGACGTCACTGGTTGGGCGCACTTCACCTTTGTAGATTACATCACGCTCACCAATCAGTGCTGCGGCTAAGTAAGACAGAGGTGTTAAGTCGCCACTGGCACCCACCGATCCTTCTTGAGGAATGCGTGGTGAGATGTCTTGGTTGATTAGGGTAACGATCTGGTTGAGTAGATCGTGAGTCACACCAGAGACACCTTGTGATAACGAACACAGGCGCGTTGCTAATACTGCACGAGCTTGTTCGTGAGACAATATTTCACCTAAACCACAGCCGTGAAAACGTGTTAAATGCAGTGGTAGCTCGTCAACTAGGTTTGGCGGAATCGCAACCGTACATGAGTCACCGTAACCCGTCGTTACACCGTAAATCACACCTTCTTCTTTCAATAGGCGTTCTAAGAAAGCGACACCACGGTCGATCTTAGATGTGAATGCTTCACTTGTGTTCATCGAGGCTTTTGCGCCTTGTGAGATAGCGACAACATCCTCAATCGTGAGGCGCTCGGCACCAAAGGTGATGCTATTTGGATTCTTTTTCGTCATGGTGCTTGCTCAATGTCCAAAAATTAAAAAAGTTGTACCACTGAAGCGGTGCTTGCAGTGTGTAGTGCTGAAGTCGATTTGCGTATTTTTGCACGACTTGCTGTAAAGATTGTTCGCGAGTCTTTCTTGGTAGCTCGATCTTGTTGCTAAAATGCTCGAAATAGACATTAAAATGCGGCTTAGATTGTGAGTCGTCACGTAACCCAAACAGCAAAAATACGGGTGCTTTGAGAACCGAGGCTAACATAAATGGACCTTGAGGGAATGGAGCTTCCTTACCTAAGAACTCAGCCCATACTGAGCGGCTCTCTTTGCTGGTGGAAGTTCGATCGCCAACAATCACGATCCATTCGCCTTGCTCTAGTTTCTGTTGTAACAAGATAGCGGTATCAGGCCCCATCGATGTCACCTGAATCAGATTTAAATCAGACTGCGGGTTAACCGCTTTCATCACGGAATTAAAACGTTCGGCGTGTTCTGTAAAAACCAGGGCGTTGATTTTGATGTTCGAGTGTCTGCGACCTAAAGCTCGGCACAGCTCAATATTGCCAAGGTGAGATCCAAGGATTAGCACACCTTGCTTATTTGCCACCATGCTCTCGAACTGGTCTTGGCCATGAATAGTCAGGTTATCTGCCGAGAAATCACCTTTCCATGCCGCGAGCTTGTCGAGCATCGTATGGCCAAATGAAAGCAGATGGTTGTAACTGGTTAGTTCTCCGGGGAGCTCAATATTTTGCTGTTCCGCATAGGCTTTTAATTGGAATAGATATTGTTCGGAAGCGTTTCGCGCACGCTGGCCCGTCAAGTGGTAGTAACGCATCACACCACGCAGAATGAGGTTGAACACACCGCGACCTAACAAGGTATAAATGGCTAATAACAGCTTAATGCCTAATACTGTGCCGCGTTCTTGAGTGCGGGACCAGTGTGGTTGTTCAGAAGCTTGCGGCTCTGAATCAGTCGATAAATTTGGGTTATTATCAGCTGAATCGGATTTGAAATGGCGAGCAATCAGTTTTGGTGCTCTTGGCAGCATGCTGAAGAATAGACGTGTATGCATCCAACTGATTTTGACGTTATCCCACAACGCATCGAAATGAGAGATGCCGTTCTCAGGATAGATAACGCGCGTTTCAACGAAGTCTATGTCGCAACCTTCCCAATACAGGCGAACCAAAATCTCGATATCGAAGTCCATTCTCGAACCAACATCGTACTTATTCAACACAGTTTGAGTTTGGTTGATAGGATACGCTCTAAAGCCACACATGCTGTCTTTAATTGATAAAGAAAGGGTTTCTATCCATACCCAGATATGTGTCGCGTAGCGCCCATAGAGCCTTGCTTTGGGTACGCTGTCGTCGTAGATAGGCTGGCCTGATATCAGACGTTGTGGCTTAGCTTGTGAGGCCTCAATCAATGTTGGCAAGGCTTCCAGGTCGTGTTGCCCATCAGCATCTATCTGAATAGCGTGGCTAAAGCCTAGTTGCTGCGCTTTTTTGATTCCGGCTTTTACTGCGCCGCCTTTACCTTGGTTCTGTTCAAGCGTCACCAAGGTTACGTTTGAATTCTCTGCTAGGGGAGACAGAAACTGTTTTGTTGTGAGTTCACTGCCATCGTCAACGATGATGATCGGTAACTCAAAATGATGAAGTGACGACACCACAGCCGGCATGGTTGCGCCATGGTTAAAGCACGGGATAAGGAAGCAAGCCTTGTAGCTGCTTTCTTTTGTGTGGTGTTGAGAATTAGCCTCGACGGGAGTGCTATTCACTTTTCTCTCCCAGCTTCATTTTTCCTGAAGAGTGAGTTTGTTCACCGTTGTTCGAGGTATAGCTGAAGCTTAACTTATCTTTGTCGGCGTCCCACTTGAGTGATAGCTGAATGGTCGAGTCGGGCAGGATAGGCTCTTGGAATTTGATAACCTCCATGCCTTTAAAGCAACCAGGGACATTAAGCTCTTGGACTGCATAGTAAAGCGCCCAATCAATCTGCGTGACGCCAGGAAGAATAGGGAAACTCTTGAAGTGCCCCTTAAAATCGGTGATGTCTCCAATAACATGGAGCGTCAGGGTCGATTCATTCTCTGCAGTGTCAACAGCAATGATGTTTGGCTTTCTCTTATCCATAGCGTGTGCTTAGAATCCTTGGGCTGAAAATGGGTGTTCTGACAAAAATATAAAAAGATAATCTCAGTGTAAAATACGATCAGCGGTTTCTATGATTTTATTAGCTGTTCGATATGAGAGGTTAATCGCTTGCCTTGGCTGTTGAGGGGAATCTCATCAACCACACGATACTTTCTCGGGATGGCGATTGGCTCTAACCATTTTCTGAGTTCTGAACGCAGCATCAACCAGAACTTGCCTCTGCTCATGGTCGCGAGTTTCGCTTGGCCTTGATCTGATAATACCAAAACAGAGGCTAATATTAATCGCTCAGGCTCCTCAAATGGAATAACCACGCACTCACTTATCCAAGGCAGTTGCTCCAGTCGCTTTTCCACTTCAACCAGTGATACTCGCTTTTCTTCTATCTTGATCACTCGGTCCGTTCGGCCCTTCAATATGAATTGATTCTCCGAGACCATCTCGCACTCATCAGAGGTTTGATACCAGTTATTCTTATCGATGTACGGCGACAATAACTTAATGCAACTCTCACTGTTGAGACTAGCCTCAATACAGGCAAAAAGCTGCCAAGGCGTTTGAGCGCTCTCTTGCTGACGAAATGCGATGCCACCGGTTTCTGTGCTACCAAAGACTTCAATCGGTAAATGACCAAGCAGATCTCGTGACTGGTGAGCCGACTCGGTAGGCAATGGACCACCCGAAGAGAAGATTCCTGCAAGTTGTACCTTGTTGGTCTCATGCTTTAATCGTTTAAGTAGCGCTGGGCTGCTGATCAGTACACAGTTTTGATTTGCGTGAGATAAGATCTGTTCTGGGTATTCAAGGTTGTGTCGAGCAAATGGAACACCAGAGCATAGTGGCCATAAGATTCTAAACAGCAAACCATAGATATGTTGATGAGAAACTGTGCTTTGGATTTGGTTTCCCTTGAGTAACTCACCCCAGTTCTTGTGTAACTGAGCGGTCTCAATATCGAGGTGCTCTAACGTTTTATCTATCGCTTTTGGCGTGCCACTTGAACCTGAAGTGAACAGAGTTAATGGGACTGTTGCCAAATCAATGGTCGTAAGATTCTCGGTTAGAGGTTTTTGTGCTTCAGTGTTTGAATCCAATAAGGTTTGGATATTACGAACGTCATTCACCTCAACTTCGCCAATCGAGTTATCAACTAGCAGGCAATCAAACTGCTTACTTAACTCAGCAAGCGCACATGGCTGGTAGTTGCCCGGTAAGATGATGTGTTTGTTGGCTGCTGTACATGCCAAAAAGGCCACCGCAAATAGGTAGCTGTCTTGGGTACAAATCGCGATTCGTTGAAAAGGGGATAAAGACAAAAATTGTACGAGTTGAGATAAGTCGTCGTTAAATGTTTGCCACGTAATCTCGCTATTGTCGTCAAAGCAGACAATAGATTCAGGGGCTCTGTCCTGGCTAAGAAGCTCAGACAACGAGGTGTAAGATACGGTTTGGGTCATAACAATTTAACTCTGACGAATGCGCTGTCTTACTACCCACTCTCCTGCAAAGAGTAACCCTGCAAACAGATAGCTGAGTAAGCCATTGTATAGGGTCCATACTTCTAGCGGTTGGAAGCAGGTGTAAAGGGCAATAGAGCCATTGATAACAAAGAACAAGCACCACACTTTGGTGACTTTTCGTGTGTAATCAACGCCACTTTGCGGAAGTTCAGGCTCTTGAAGGCGAGCAAGACGTTCGATAATCGTTTGTGGTTGCCATAGGCTCGAAGCGAATACAACCAGCATACAAACATTAACGATAACGGGATAATAGGTTAGCCAGCCGTGTTGCTTAAAGGCTAAGCCTAAAGCCAGCAGAACAATACCGGCACTTCCACTGATCCAAGCTAGGTGTTTTAGCTCTTTGATTTTAGCCTGACCGCCGGTGAAAATGCGTACAGCAAAGATAGCGGCTAAGGCAATACCAACGGTTTGTAAGCCAAACTTGTTGAGTCCAAAGTAAACCGCTATTGGATAAGTGAAAAGTATAATTGCCGACAGTAAAGTCAGCAGAGGACGCATTAGGCGTCCTTCAATAGTTCAACCACAGATTCGACAACGTCATTAACGGTGCGCACTGCTTTGAACTCTTCAGGTTTTATCTTCTTACCTGTGACGTTCTGTAGGTGAACGACCAAATCAACGGCATCAATGCTGTCTAGGTCTAGATCAAGATAGAGATGAGCTTCAGGGGTGATATCTTCAGCGTCAAGCTCGAACAGCTCAATAAGCGCATCTTTAACCTGGTTGTATACTTCTTGTTGGTTAGCTTGTGTCATAAAGATCTGTCTAGTTATTCGTTTGAGAAGAGATGTAGTTCGCTAGATTTTCAACTGACGCAAAGTGCTGTCGAGTGTTTGAATCATCTGCATCGATAACAATGTTGTACTTTTTCTTGATAGCAAGGCCAAGCTCAAGGGCATCGATAGAGTCTAGTCCAAGTCCATCACCAAATAGTGGAGCTTCCGTTTCAATCTCATCAATGCTCATGTCTTCAAGGTTCAATGCGTCGATGATCAGTTGTTTCAGTTCGTTGTGTAATGTTTCCACTTTGGCCTACTTAATGCTTTATCTGAATGCTGCTTTAAGGGGGCGATTCTACATTATATGAGGTATTTTCGAAATGCCGATATCGCCTGTTATGTTATTGATACGCTAAATGTTTTCTTCGGAAGGGAAAATTGTTTGTGCAAGATGATGATTAAGGCGCCTTGCTGCCGAAGTTAAATTATTTGAGCCTTCAATAAATGGTTCGACTTCTATTTTACCTTTCACCGCGACATGAAAAAAGGGCTTCGACGCAGGAACTTGATACCATTTTTTCTCTTTCGTTAAGAATGTCGGAGAAACCGTAATATGAATCACGCGTAAATCGGTTTGTGTTCGAGTCGCGATTTGTGCCGCCCCACGCTGTAAGGATGGTTCAATTCCTGGCGTTGTGCGAGTTCCTTCGGGAAAAATCAGCATGACATTGCCACGTGAGAAGCGTTCTTCACAGCGCTCTAAAAGATCGTCAGGGGCTTGGTTCGGTATATAACCTGCCGCTTTGACAATCCTTTTCATAAAAGGGTTTTCCCAAATGGCCGCTTTGACGAGGCAATCACATTGAGGAAGTTGAGAGGCGATCAGCACATAGTCAATCAAACTTGGGTGGTTGGCGACGATAATGCAGTTACGGTCGTTACGCAGTAGTTCTGCACCATCAATTCGGTAATCGATTGCTCCGGTGAACTTCATGATCTGGCAAAACGCATTGAATGAGAAACGGATTAATCGCTGTGCTTTAAGCTCTCTTTTAATGGTATTGGGATTGGTTAGCGCGATAGTCGGTAAGATTAAGAAGCTCAATACTAAGCCACCCAAACCAAAGATGGTAAAGCAGAGGCCTGTCGCGAATACTCGCCAATACTGGTCTACTCTGCTCATTACGCTGTACCTGTCTCGGTGTTATTTACCCAAGACCAAGTTTGGTGCTTGCCAGCAATAGCCCACCTATTTGTACCTAATAAGATATGTTGGAGCGTTTGTAACCCTTGTGGTAACACGGAAGGTGCTTGGTTGGTCTCTACTGTCCTAGTAATAGAGTATTCACTGCCAGCGGTGAGCACTAAGCCCAGCGCATAATCAGCAAAGTTCTGTGTTTCGTACTCTTGGTAGAGCTCGGGCAGAGGTTGGTCGAAATCGATAACTAACACTCGATGCGACGGATATTGATGAAGGTAAAGATAAGCTTCGATCAGAGCGTTATGGAAAGTATCTTGCCCTGCGGCTATTGAAGTCAGTGGAATCGGTGCTTTGGCGGCAATGGTGGTTAGACCAGCTGCGGTATTATGTACCGACTGCGAGAACGCCATTGGTGAGGCATCGTCACCTTCTAATATCGACTGAATCAAAGTGGCGGTTCGATGCAACTCACCATGTCGGCTAGCAAAGACCAGATAATCAATCGAGGTGTCTTTTAATAGGGTTAACGCGGTTTGGACAGCAAGTTTGCTTTGCACACTCATTCGGCGGCGCATCATTGGAGGAATAGCTTTAAATTCAGTTGAGCCATCTTGTGGCCAATCTAAATTAGTGCTCCACGCTTGCCATTCAGCAATAGAATTGAGCCCCGCTGAATTTGCAGACCATTTCTCAATATTAAACGACATTAATTGGGATTGATTTGACATAGAGTATTGATTTGCTTTGAGTCTAACTAAATACTATGCGCGCTTATAAATAAACACAGATAAGGAATTTAAATGAAATTACTAAAAATAGCAGTTTCAATGTTATTCATATTCGTTCTTGCAGGATGTGGACGCGTCCAACCTGTAATGAATGTTGAGGATACTCCAGTTGCACTGAATCTTCAAAGTAAACAGGTTAAATCAGCTATTTCTGAATCTGCTGAAAATCGAGGCTGGTTGGTTTCAGAAATAAAGCCTGGTTTGATCCGCGCTGAATTGTATGTTCGTTCGCACCACGCTGTGGTTGAAATTCCTTATAGTGATAAGTTTTACTCTATTCTTTACGTTGAATCAGAGAATTTGAAGTACGACGATGGTGAAATACACCGTAATTACAACCGTTGGGTTAATAACTTAAACGTTGATATTAAACGTAAGCTTGCGCAAATGGCAGCTGAGTAACTCTCTATTATTTAAAGTTAGGTTTTTCGTGTCGGAATATAAATTAGATCCATTCAACGCATTAGAAGCAAAAACAGAAGCGCAGAAATTGTCTTTCGCTCCGATTGTTTTTCATACTGCTCGTACACTTCGTGATTTAGGCATTTTGAAAGCGTTAGATGACGCGGGCAACGAGGGTTTACCAGCAGAGTCTATCTCTGAATCGACCGGTGTCTCTGAGTACGGCGTGAAAGTCCTGCTCGATATGGCGTTAAGTGCTCATATTGTGACTTGGGAAAAGCCTAACTACAAAATGGCTAACCTTGGTTTCTACCTTCTGCATGATGGTATGACTAACGCAAACATGGATTTCACAGCCGATGTTTGTTATGCCGCGATGATGCATCTAACAGAAGCGATTGAAGAAGGCACACCTGCAGGCTTGAAAGAGTTGGGTGATTGGGAAACCATTTACCAAGGCTTGTCTCAATTGCCAGAAAAAGCAAAAGAGAGTTGGTTCAAGTTTGATCACTTCTATTCGGATCGCTCGTTCCCTGTGTTACTTGAAAAAGTCTTCAGCAAGAAACCTAAGTCGCTGGTGGATATCGGCGGCAACACGGGTAAGTGGGCGATGCAATGCTGCAACCATGATGCGGACGTTGAGGTGACGATTGTTGATTTGCCACAGCAGCTAGAAATGGCAATGGCAAACGCGGCAAAGCATGGTCATCAAGAGCGAGTCACGCCATTCCCAGCGAATATGCTCGATAAACAGCAAACTCTGCCAACGGGCGCGGATGTTTGGTGGATGAGTCAGTTCCTTGATTGTTTCTCGCCAATGGAGATTCTGAGCATATTAAAGCGCGTTCGCTCTCATATGTCAGAAGACGCGACTGTCTATATCCTTGAACTGTTTTGGGATGCACAGAAATACGATGCGGCTTCTTATAGCTTAAACGCGACGTCTCTCTACTTTACCTGCTTGGCAAATGGCAACAGCCGTTTTTACCGCAGTGAAGATTTCTTAGAGATCGTTGAAGAAGCGGGCTTTGAAGTGGTAACTCGCACCGACGATATCGGTCTTGGTCACACGCTTCTTGAATTGAAAGCTGGCGCGCAATAAAAATAACAAACATGGCTTAAATAATGAAAAAACTATCAACTCAAGTGGTGATCATCGGAGCTGGGCCATCAGGGTCTATTGCTGCGTCTTTACTTCATAAAAAAGGCATCGATGTTCGAGTGATTGAAAAGAGCGTATTCCCTCGCTTTTCTATTGGTGAAAGCCTATTACCAGCTTGTATGGAAGTGATTGAACAGGCTGGGATGACTGACGCAGTGATCAACGCTAACTTCCAATACAAAGATGGCGCTGCCTTTCGCAAAAATGGCGTTTATACGGCGTTTAATTTTGAAGACAAGTTCTCTTCTGGCCCTGGAACTACGTTTCAGGTTCAGCGAGGTGCCTTTGATAAGGTTTTGGCAGATACGGCTGAGGCGCAGGGTGTCTGCATTGATTACCAACATGAGTTAATGGGCATTAATTTCACCGACGACAGCACCATTTTAGATGTACAAGTGCTGGGTGGAGAGCGTTATCAGATAGAAGCGCAATACGTTCTGGATGGCAGTGGTTTTGGTCGAGTGCTACCAAAAATGCTTAACTTGGCAGAGCCGTCATCGCTCCCTCCACGCAAAGCTATTTTTACGCACATTAACGATCATATTGCAGAGGTGGATACCGATCTTGAATATGACCGAAATAAAATTCTTATCTCTGTGCATCCAACCAACCCTGATGTTTGGTATTGGTTGATCCCGTTTAGTAACGGTGTCTCTTCGTTTGGTGTCGTAGGAGAGCCTAAGTTCTTTGAGTCCTATCCAGAAGACAAGATTGCTGCAATTAAACAGCTGGCAGCGGAAGAGCCGGGCTTGGCTGAGATACTGGCAAGCGCCGAGTATCCAAACCCTGGGGGTGAAATTGGTGGCTATTCTGCCAATGTAAAACATTTGGCGACGGATAAGTACGCGTTGCTTGGCAATGCCGGCGAGTTCCTTGACCCGGTGTTCTCGTCAGGCGTGACGATTGCGATGAAGTCGGCACAGTTTGCGGTTGAGTGTGTCGAAAAGCAACTTAACGGTGAGAAGGTAGATTGGGAACGCGATTATGCCGCTCCTTTGATGGTTGGTGTAAACACCTTTAGAACGTATGTTGAGGGGTGGTACTCAGGTACTTTGCAGGATGTGATTTTCTATCAAGATCCAAATCCAAAGATTAAGCAGATGGTGTGCTCAATTCTGGCGGGTTACGCATGGGATCAAGCCAACCCTTATGTGAAAGAGTCTAAGCGCCGATTGGCGACACTGGCTGAGATATGCCGAAACTAGGTAATCGATTTTGTATGTAGCAATACTCTAAATTGCCACGATGGATCGTCATAAATTAAAAACAGCCGCAATGTGCGGCTGTTTTTGTATCTGAAAAATATGGGCGGTCAGCTTAATCGGATTTAAGCCTATTTTAAGTCGATGCTGTTCAATCGTCCCATAAATATAAGTAGATCAATTACGTCTTTGTGAGCATCAAGCAGCGCACGTTTGGTTTGGCTATAAGCTGCAAGTCGGCCGTGCTTTCTGATTGAACATACCTTGGTTTTGTACTTGTAGTCACCATTCTCAGAGAAGACGCGCCACTTAGCGATGTAGCACTCGTCGCGGTGCTCAGGATCACTCTGAGTTGGATTTGGCTTGAATACAATTTTGGGTTCTAAACTATGAGGCAGGCGCGTCATCAGGAAGGGCTCTTTGAGGACTTTGGGCCAAAATTTACCCCAAAGCTGTCTGCCCAGTTCATCTCTTAATTTAATGGTTTTCTTTAGTGCTTTGTCTTCACCCATACGAACAAAACCGACCGACCGATGCAGCACCGTATCTTCGGGAGTATGGATGTGGATCTTAAAAGCGGTTTTACCTTTCGAGATAAAGCGGTAACCGGTAGCACCAATTAGATTATTCTGACTCATAGTTTGCTAAGTGATGATTATGTTATTAATAAGATTACGCCAAATACTACAAAACCGAAACTAATACCCATGAAAAAAAATAAAGCCTTAACAAAAGTGCTAAGGCTTTATTAGAAACTGTGAGGCGGGCGTGCCGCTAACTACATGATTTTCTGCATCACATCACCAATTTGAATGCTTCCAGCAAGGCTTGGTTGGTCGATCGTCAGTTCTGCTTCGTTTTCATAAACGCGAGAAACGGTCAGTGTGATATCGCTTTGAGATACCTTATTACGTGGCAAGCCGCGTTGGTCGATAAACGAACCTGTGTGCCACAGTTGCAGTTTGTCACCTTGTTGAACACCATGCATTCGACCTAAATCAATGGTCACCGTGTTACCAAATACCGCTGCCACCTCTGGAAGCGTGATCTTACATGACACTTCAGATTCCAAGTCCAACATAATATTGCGGCTAACACGCAGCATCATACTGCCGTAGGTTGATGCCCAGAAACGAGCACTGCGGGTGTCCACTTCACTGGTCTTAGCAAATGGCCACTTTGCCACTTCACGATAGCTACGGTTGTAAACCTGATGTCCTGTTTTACCATCGAAGACTTGCATCTCTAACGCAAACTGGCGATTGATGATGTCGTCTTTCAACAGTTTGGACTCGATGGTCGCGGTTAAATCGGTAATGTCGCCACCAATGATGTATTGTGCGCCAGTGTCTTGGGCGATCATCTTGATCACTTCAGGTCGACGTTTGTCGATGTCGTAATTGGTCGTGCCAACGGAAACAAAGCTGCGAGACTCTTGCGCCAGCTGTCGATCTACGACATGACCAAAATCATCACCGATGTTATAGATTCTGCCCATTACAGCTTGCTGTGGGGAAGTCACATCGATGTTGCCGACCAAAAATGTCTTCTTATATTGGCTCTCATGGCAAGCATTTGCCGAAGGATAGATATCGATCCTTGCGGTGATCATTATATTGCCACTGCGTTTTTTCTCTTTTTCTACCAAGATGTAGCGCACTTCATGATTGGTAAATTGAAACTCTTTTTTGTTTGCGTCGAGGTAGGGCGTGAGGTTGGCAATGCTACCAATATCGGCTCCTGAGAACTGGATCGCTTTATATACCGCGTCTTCCAGAGCATGGACCCTTGCCGTTTCCTCTGACGATACGATGGCTGCGGTACCGGTAACCTCATACCAAGAGGCATGAGCACTGAAGCTTATGGTTATCAGTGAACTTATTGAAAATAAGTAAGAAATTATTTTTTTCATCTATTCGTTACCAGTTGGGTATAAATATTGCTTAACAAATAACTATAAGCTTGAAGCTGACTTAAGTGCGTTTTTCTTAATCTGAACCATTAATGAAAAGCAAAGACTGTTCCAACATTGTAATCCATTGAAAAGAATAATGGTGAGAACATATTGGAACAGGTGGCACTAAAACTATCTGGAGATTAGAGAATGAAAAAATGGCTCGTAGTAATGAGTGTCATGTTACTGACATCATGCGCTTATTCGCCGATCTATAACGGCAAGTCTGAATATTCAGGCAGTCAGTTTATGTTGATGGACAGCCCTCGTCATACCATGGATTTTTTTGTGGAAAGTATGACTGAAGATTTGATCATTTCGAATACAAGTATTTCAGCGAGAACGCCAATAGCAATTACTTCGTTTGTGGACCTGCAGCACATGGACACAACGAACTGGCTAGGCAACTCGGTATCAGAAGGCTTCATTCATCAGTTTCAGCGTCGTGGCTTCAAGGTAGTTGATTTTAAAACTACTGGCTCTATCCAAGTGACTCACCAAGGTGACTTTGCGTTGAGCCGCGATTGGAAAGACTTAGCTCAAGAGCAAGACGTACAGTATGTACTGACAGGCACCATGCTTCGCCAAGAAGGCGGTGTACTAGTAAATGCTCGCGTTGTTGGCATGCAAACTCGAATTGTAGTGGCGACGGCACAAGGCTTCTTACCTGCAGACCGTATTGGCCGTGACCTAGATACTCTCAACAGTATTCGAACTCAAGATGGCGTGATCATTCGTTCCGATCCAACGATCAGTCAGCCTTATACTGTTATTCTTCGCCCTTAGGAGTTCGAGATGAAGAAGTTAATGTTTGTTGTTGCCGCTTTATTGCTTGTTGGCTGTCAGCCATTGCAGAGCATGAGACCTGATGATTTCTTAGTGGCTGTTGGCTATGCGAGTATCAGTGAGCAGAAAGGTCGTAACGACGAAGAGAGACGTATCCGCGCGATGAGAGCCTCTAAGATCGATGCTTATCGTGAGCTTGCTGAACAGGTTTACGGCATGCGAGTAAGCGGTCGAGCAGAACTTGAAGATCAACGGCTTGGTACAGAGCGTACGTCAGGTGCGGTTGATGGTGTTATCCGTGGCGCAGAAGTGGTGCGCAGTTACCCTGTGGGTGATAGCTACGTAACAGAGCTTCAGTTGGATATTCGCAAGATGGATCAGCTACGTAACTACGGTGAAGTTCAGGCAGTACCTGAGAAGAGACAACAAACACTGTTCTAATTTCGGTGTTCGAATTGAATATTCAGTGATATTGGTTGCTACTCGCTTTCCAGATGGCATATCGGCAACCAATAACTAATATGGATGTAAAAGCGGCAAGTATGAAAATACTTGCCGCTTTTTTGTTTATCGATTTTGTCAGGGTGTTCAAAGGCTGATTAGAAATTTTGATAAAGAACAACGACAGAAATAGCCTGAGATACAGACTTAAGTAGGAGTGTTGTTGAAGAGGTAGCTTAACTAGGCTTTTACGTTGGTTCCCAGCGTGGAAATAGTATGCGTTTGACCACCGGCATTGTAGGTCATGCCAATTTTACCGTGGCTTTGCTGCATCATATTGCTGAGTTTTTTGAAGCTAAGGTGTGCTCGATTCAAGGCTTCGCCATTAACAAGGTTCGCTTGCTGGCAATCGTGCACTATCGACTGGATCTTTGTGACTAACTGAGCAAGTTCAGGATTCTCGGTCAGTTCTGAGATATTGGTATGGGTCGCGATTCGCTGATCGGTTGATCTTAATTGTTCAACAAGGACTACTTTTTCTTTGGCGATTCGCTCAATATCGTTTGATTGTCGGCTCGTAATAGCGGTTTTCTCTGAACTTAGTAATTCAGATAAGGCTTTGGCATTTTGAAGTTGAAAATTAACTAAATCTGCTAGTGCCGCCATAACGTAAACCTATTCATAACCTCGTGTACTTTAAGACAATAACTTCAATCAAAAGTTAGTGTTTTCTTAAAGGCCTTTTAATTCATCTTCGAACTTGATCATGTTGTCAGCCAGTTTCTCTGGATCGACAGTGTATGAACCATTCGCAATTGCTTCTTTGATCGCTGCTACTTTCACAGAATCAAAGCTTGGCTGTGCTGCCATATCTTGGTGGAGCTGACCAATCGCTTTGCCTTGTTGGCTCAGTGAAACCGCATCTTTGCTTGCTGGTGATTTAGTTGATACATCAGAGCGTGATGCCTCAGAACTAGAATCAGAGCGTACTGCTGATCGGTTAGTGGTCGTTAGGGTTTGCCCTGAACGAATATTATCAATGCCTGCCATAGTTAAGCCTTTTTCTTCAAAAATGGGAACCTGTACAGTCAATATCGACCAAGGGTTCGAATACTTTAGCAATTTTTAGCTCAATAGTCGAAAAGGGACAAAACACCGCAGCCGTTATATTTGGCGTTAGAGTTGAGGGTGAAATCGCTAACGATACCGTCAATTTAGAAGTAAAGAGTTAAAAGTAAACCGTGACTTCAGACATGCTGGTAACAATCCCTTCAATTATACGCTGTGATTTATCATTTTTCACTCTTACTTGATCACCCATAGAGCCATCGGTAAGCGCAGTTCCTTTGGTGGTAATGGTCATGCCACCTTTTACTGCCTGTATGATAACCTTCTCGTTTCGGCACACGACACAGATATCACCTCTTTCTACAACATCGCCCGGTCTTAGGTTCTTTTTTACCTTAGCGCCGATGACCTGATGTGGAGCTGTGAAACCTTGGCGACGAAACTTGTTAAGAGAAATCATAGCGGTGGTGACATCGTATTGACCGACGATTTCGCCTCTCGCGAGTGAGCGAGTGGTGGTGACAAGAGGCACCGACATCGAAAGGCGCACCGGTACATAAACTCGCCACTCATCAGGAACACATTGCACTAAAACCGTAATACTGCTGCGGGTATTGGTGGTTGTTGAAGCGCTGGTCTCTAAAGGCACTGGGCAGTCTGTCGCTTTGATTCTTGAGTCAACATTTGCTGAATTAACAAAGAGTTCGCCACCTTGTGGCTGCTCAACTGTATCAAGGATATGTTGCTCCGCTGCAGACTGAATCATCTCAATTTGTTCTGGGGTCGCAGCTTGTACAAAAAAACTAAACAATATTGATAAAATGCCGATAAACTTAGCGACAGTTTTAAAAGTAGCTCTACACATTGCTATGGAAAGAGGTGGCAAATTTGTTTTATAATACGTCATTCCGTTTCTCTGGTGGTTCGTAGCCTGCAGTAGACTAACACTTTTTATACAAAAAAGTTTGATATGGAGATGAGCTCATGACGGGTATTCTTGATTCGGTGAATCAGCGTACGCAACTCGTCGGTCAAAACCGATTAGAATTACTAACCTTTCGCCTAATGGGGCGTCAGCGTTACGGCATTAATGTCTTTAAAGTAAAAGAAGTGCTGCAATGCCCTAAGCTGACAAAGATGCCAAACTTGAACCCACTGGTTAAAGGTGTAGCACACATTCGTGGCCAAACGATCTCTGTGATCGACTTGAGCTTAGCGATTGGTGGCCGTCCTACAACGGATATTGAAAAGTGTTTTGTGGTTATCTCTGAGTTTAACCGAACCATTCAAGGTTTCTTGGTAAGTTCAGTTGAGCGCATTATTAACATGCACTGGGAATCGATTCTTCCGCCGCCAGATGGCGCAGGTAGAGCTAACTACCTGACAGCGGTAACCAACATTGATAATGAATTGGTAGAAATTCTTGATGTTGAGAAGATCCTTGCAGAAATTTCTCCTGTTGATGAAACAATGGACAGCAAGATTGCTGAAGATATTGCGAAAGTAGAACAAGAGAAAGAACTGGTTCGCCGCATCTTGATTGCTGATGACTCGACCGTTGCTCGTAAGCAGGTTCAACGTGCTATTGAGTCGATTGGTTTTGAAGTTATCTCGGTGAAGGATGGTAAAGAAGCCTACGAGAAGCTGATACAGATGTCATCAGAAGGCAGTATTTACGATCAGATTTCATTGGTGATTTCTGATATCGAAATGCCAGAAATGGATGGATATACGCTGACTGCTGAGATTCGTCGTCACGCCGAACTTAAAGATTTATACGTAATTTTACACTCATCGTTGAGTGGTGTATTTAACCAAGCCATGGTTGAGCGTGTTGGAGCTAACTCCTTCATCGCTAAATTCAACCCAGATGAGCTTGGTGCAGCTGTAAAAGCTGCGTTAACTAACTAAAAGAGACATTAATGACTGCTATAACAATAAGTGATCAAGAGTATCGCGATTTCAGCCGTTTCTTAGAATCTCAATGTGGCATTGTATTAGGTGACAGCAAGCAGTATTTAGTGCGCAGTCGTCTAAGCCCATTAGTAACGAAGTTTAAGTTAGCTTCTTTGTCTGATTTGTTGAGAGATGTAGTAACAGGTCGAAACCGTGAGCTGCGTGTGGCTGCTGTCGATGCCATGACGACGAACGAGACACTTTGGTTCCGTGATACTTACCCGTTTGCTGTGCTTGCGGATAAGCTTCTACCGGAAATAGCGGCAAATAAACGTCCTATTAAGATTTGGTCTGCGGCAAGCTCTTCAGGCCAAGAAGCATACTCAATGGCAATGACGATTCTTGAAACTCAAGCTCGTAAGCCAGGTATGCTGCCAAATGTATCGATTACCGCAACTGACATCTCAGCAAGTATGTTGGATATGTGCCGTACTGGCGCTTATGACAACCTTGCATTGGGACGTGGACTTTCTCCAGAGCGCCGTCGTACTTTCTTTGAAGATGCGGGCGATGGCCGTATGAAAGTGAAAGATAACGTCAAGCGCATGGTGAACTTCCGCCCTCAGAACCTGATGGACAGCTATGCATTGTTAGGCAAGTTCGACATTATTTTCTGTCGTAACGTGCTGATTTATTTCTCGCCTGATATGAAGTCAAAGGTACTTAACCAGATGGCAAATAGCCTGAACCCTGGTGGTTACTTACTGTTGGGTGCGTCTGAATCGTTAACAGGCTTAACCGATCGTTTTGAAATGGTTCGCTGTAATCCAGGCATCATCTACAAATTAAAGTAACGAGTGGCACCCATATTAGGTGTAACGTTACCGTCTAAATTTAAAACCCAGCCAAGTGCTGGTTTTTCTTTTTCCTGCTTAAGCTATATCTTTAAGTCAGAGTGACATTCCAATTTACTCTATTTTTTGGCTTGTATATTGCAAGTTTACCCACGAGTAACCTGTAAAAGCATTGATAGACCGCCTCGTTTTAAAAGTTGGTATATATATTGCTTTGGTTATTTCATAACAGTCAGTTCTTGAGTTGAGGTTTACATGGCTATTTCTTTTGACAATGCTTTGGGCATTCACCAGCACACAGTTGGTGTACGTGAGCGTAACGCTGAGGTGCTTTCCACCAATATCGCGCAAGCAAACACGCCTGGGTATAAAGCAAAGGGACTAGACTTTAAGAAATCACTGCAAGCGGCAAGTTCTGGGGCAAGCATTGGTCTTAGCCGTACAGATGGTCGGCACATTTCTGCCTCAACAACGGTGAACGGGGAAACGAAGTATCGTATTCCTACCCAACCTGATACAGGAGATGGCAACACGGTTGATTTGGATTTGGAAAGAAACCTTTTCATGCAAAACCAAATTAGGCATCAAGCCTCTCTCGACTTCTTAGGAAGTAAGTTCAAGAATTTAACTAAAGCGATTAAAGGGGAATAATTAGATGAGTTTATTCAATGTATTCAATGTGACTGGTTCTGCGATGAGTGCTGAATCTGTTCGTCTAAATACGACCTCGAGCAACCTTGCGAACGCGGACAGTGTAAGTAGTTCTGCTGAAGAAACTTACAAGGCTCGTCACGCAGTGTTCGGCGCTGAGTTAAATAAAGCACGCAACAGTGGTCACACTGTGCCTGTGAAAGTATTAGGTATTGTGGAAAGCGATAAGCCGCTAAGCGCGGAGTACAACCCGGATCACCCATTAGCGAACAACGAAGGCTATATCTACAAGCCTAATGTCAACGTTATGGAAGAAATGGCAAACATGATTTCGGCATCACGTGCGTACCAAACGAACGTACAGGTTGCTGACTCGAGTAAACAAATGCTGCTGCGTACGCTGCAGATGGGTCAATAAGGATAAGGAGGTAGCACATGGCTGGAATCAACAACAATGTTGGTCAAAGCGGCTTGTCCTATGTTGACCAGCTGAAGAGTCTTCAAGATGGCGCTAAAAAGCCCGATGAAACAACAGGTAAGCAGGATCTTAAACAAGAAGATTTCTTATCTTTGTTGACTAAGCAACTAGCACAACAAGACCCTTTCAAGCCGGTTAGCAATGACCAGATGATTGCGCAAATGGCTTCATTTGCGACTGTAGATGGCATTGGCAAAATGAATACACAGTTTGAAAGCTTGAATTCATCAATGACCTCTAACCAAGCTCTTCAGGCCTCCTCTTTAGTTGGGCGTGATGTATTGGTTCCTGGTGCGGCAGGTGTAAAACCCGGTGATGGCGGTATGGCGGCAATGGTTAAGCTTCCTCAGGCAATGGACAATGTAATGGTCCGTGTTGAGAACGAAGTTGGCCAATTGGTTCGCACATTTGATATCGGCTCTAAACCATCTGGTGATACACGTGTTGAATGGGACGGAAAAGACGAAGACGGTAACCCATTGCCGGCCGGTAAATACAACGTGAAAGCGTCGGGTTTGCTGGATGGCGAGAACACAGAGTTCCAAGTTTCCAGTTATGCGAACGTGAACAGTGTGCTTCTTGGTAAGGGCGATGGCAACGTACTACTCAATCTGGCTGGTTTCACATCGCCAGTACGACTTGCTGAAGTACTAGAAGTTGGTAAAGCGTAGCTCTTTATTGAGTGACTATGCTAGCTAGATAGATTAGGAGAATAATGGAATGTCATATGTAGCTTTAAGCGGCCTATCCGCTGCACAATTAGACCTGAATACAACCAGTAACAACATTGCGAACGCGAACACATTTGGCTTTAAAGAGTCTCGTGCCGAGTTTGGTGATGTTTACTCAAGCTCGTTGTTCACTAACGCAAAAACGACGGCAGGTGGCGGTGCGCAAGCTAGCCAAGTGGCGCAACAGTTCCACGAAGGTTCAAGTATTTATACGAACAACCCAATGGACTTACGTGTAAGTGGTACAGGTTTCTTTGCAGTATCGAAAGACCGCATGGTGCCAGAGATTAACGAATTAACGCGTAATGGTGCATTTCACCTAAACAAAGACAACTACATGGTTACCGCTAACGATGAGTTTCTTTTAGGTTACGATGTTGATCCAAACTCGGGTGAAGTTCTTTCTTACGCGCCAAAGCCTCTCGACATTCCTGCTGAGTTTGGTAAGCCAAAACAGACAGAAAACATTGAAGTAGGGGTTAACCTTCCTGCAAACGGTGATCTTAAAGACCCGGCTGCATTTAACTTCAAAGATGCTGATACTTATAACCGTGCAACGTCTTCGACGGTATACGATTCTATGGGTCAGTCTTACAAGTTAACGACTTACTACCTCAAAGATCAGACTCAACCAAACACTTGGCAAACGTACTACACCATGTCAGATGAGAACGGTGAAAAGCCGGTCAACATTACTGGTGGTGATGCGACGAATGCACAAGGTCATGTTGGTCACACAATGAAGTTCAACAATGACGGTACGTTAGCAAGCCTAAACAATGGTCAGCCGATTAACTCGGAACCACTGGGTGCTGGTGCGAACCCTATTGACTTGAACGGTGCTGATCCAACTCAAGTGCTTAAGTTTGGTTTAGATTCTTCAACTCAGTTTGCCGCTCCGTTTGAATTGACTAAGTTTGATGAAGATGGCGCGACAACAGGTTTCTTAACAAAAATCGATTTCGATGAGTACGGCAGTGTTCTAGGTACTTATTCAAATGGTGAAAACGTGATGCTTGGCCGTGTAGGCTTGGTTCGTGTACCAAATGAGCAAGGTCTGGATAAGAAAGGAGGTACTCAATGGGATTCTACCAACGACTCTGGTGACAAGATCTGGGGTGAATCGAACAAAGGTTCATTTGGTAGCATCAACAACGGCTCGCTAGAGCAGTCGAACATCGATATGACTCAAGAACTGGTTGATTTGATTTCTGCTCAACGTAACTTCCAGGCGAACTCGCGTTCTCTAGAAGTACACAACCAGCTACAACAGAATATTCTTCAGATTCGTTAATCGTTTAAAGCGTTTGAATCATCTGCGAATACCCAATTCAATGTTATTGAATTGGGTATTGTTGTTTGTCTTTTTATTTGCCGCCCCTATTGCCGCCCGGTAATGCCACTGGCAACAATTCTTCCTCAATGATCCTTTGATGATCACCCTTCTTGTTCGTTTTCTATTTAAATTATTGATAAATAACAGTTAAAAATATTGGCACAGTGTTTGCTTTATTAGCCCCAGAAGATGATTTTTGGAGCAAAATTATGGATCGCGCACTGTTTCTTGCCATGAGTGGCGCTAAGCAAAATATGCAAGCTTTGCAGCTACGTGCAAACAACCTTGCCAACGTAAGTACAACGGGTTTCCGTGCTGATTTAGCACAGGCACGTTCAATGCAAGCGTATGGCGAAGGCATGCCTACTCGTGTTTTCAGCATGACAGAGCGTCCGGGTCATAATTTCGCTCAGGGTAGTGTGGTTACTACTGGCCGAGATCTAGACGTTACCATTCAAGGTGATGGTTGGATTTCAGTGATGGACAATACTGGCCGTGAAGGTTTAACACGTAACGGTAACCTAAGGGTGGACCAAAACGGTTTACTAACCAACGCAAGCGGTCACTTAGTGCTTGGTGAAAACGATGCACCAATCACGCTGCCAATCCCAATCAGCAAAGTAGAAATTGGTACAGACGGTACGATTTCGGTGATTCCTCAAGGCGCTCCAGCTGAAGAATTGGCCGTGGTTGATCGTATTAAGCTTGTACGTCCAGACAACCAAAGTTTGTTTAAAGACACGAATGGTCTATTCCGTTCGAAAAACCCAGATCAGGCATACGAAGCAGATGCAGCGGTAACGTTGCTAAAAGGTGCTATCGAAGGCAGTAACGTAAATGCCGTAGGTGAAATGACCAGCCTAATTGACTTACAACGTCAGTTTGAAATGCAGGTCAAAATGATGAGCACAGCAGAGGAAATGGACAAGTCGTCTGATTCACTGCTTCGTATGAGCTAATAGAATTTAAAGGACATTGCTATGCATCCAGCATTATGGGTAAGTAAAACGGGTTTAGACGCCCAACAAACCAATATCTCAACGATTTCGAACAACCTTGCCAACGCCTCGACCATTGGTTTTAAAAAGAGCCGCGCGGTATTTGAAGATCTGTTCTACCAGAATATTAATCAACCGGGTGGTCAATCGTCTCAGAATACTGAGCTGCCAAGTGGTTTGATGCTGGGTGCCGGTTCTAAGGTCGTCGCGACTCAAAAAGTGCACACTCACGGTAACGCACAAACGACATCTAACAGCCTAGACATGATGATTGAAGGCGACGGTTTCTTCCAAGTTGAAATGCCAGACGGTGAAACAGGTTACAGCCGCAATGGTCAGTTCACACTGAACGGTGAAGGCGCGATCGTAACGTCGGGCCAAGGTTATCCTCTACAACCAGAAATTGTGATTCCTGAAGACGCGATCTCGGTAACGGTTGGTAACGACGGTGAAGTATCGGTTCGTCTACGTGGCGAGCAAAACAACGTCGTGGTTGGTCAAATTACCATTACTGACTTTGTAAACCCAGGTGGTCTAGAGCCAGTAGGTCAAAACCTTTACTTGCCAACTGGCGCGAGTGGCGACCCACAAGAGGGTGTACCGGGCTTTGATGGCCTGGGTAACATCCGCCAATCGATGCTAGAAACATCGAACGTAAACGTAACCGAAGAGCTGGTAAACATGATTGAAGCTCAGCGTGTATACGAAATGAATTCGAAAGTTATCTCGTCAGTAGACAAGATGATGAGCTTTGTTAACCAACAGCTGTAATTGGTTTATTCGCCGTTTACTTTTTTAATTAATCTATCTGTTTTTGCTAATTGACCCATTTACCACTGCCTGCTGAGAGTATATCGCCATGAAACGTATTTTTTGTTTAGCTTTGTTTATGTCTATGTCGGGATGTGCTGTTCTGGACCCGATCGAGACTCCGGCAGAAGAAAATGCAACCACAGTGGTTGATGCTGTGGAAGGTGATAAGTCGGCGCAAGAGAGCTCTGGCATTATTGACACGCTTCGTGGGCGAACCGATCCAATTGCTGGTGACCCTGCATGGGCGCCAATCAACCCCAAGCAGAAACCAGAGCATTACGCAGCGGCAACGGGCTCACTGTTTAATGTGAACCACATTGGCAGCATGTATGACGACTCAAAACCGCGTGGTATTGGTGACATAATTACTGTAGCGTTAGATGAGAATACTCGAGCGACCAAAAAAGCCAACGCAGACATGTCTAAGTCGAATGATGCATCAATGGAGCCGCTGGCTGTTGGTGGTCAAGATCTGACGATCGACAAGTACAACTTCTCTTATGATCTGAGTAACACCAATACTTTTGCTGGTGATGCGTCAGCCAACCAAAGTAACAGCATCAGCGGCTACATTACCGTTGAAGTCATCGAAGTATTAGCTAATGGCAACCTAGTGGTTCGTGGTGAGAAGTGGATGACACTGAACACCGGCGATGAGTACATCCGCCTAAGCGGTACCATCCGTCCAGACGATATTGACTTCGAAAATACCATTGCTTCAAACCGTGTTTCTAACGCACGAATTCAGTACTCAGGGACTGGCGTACAGAAAGATATGCAAGAGCCTGGATTCTTGGCACGATTCTTTAATGTATCTCTGTAGAGCTTGATAGGACGACGACATACTGACAGCCTCTATCACTCAGCCACATTTAGCTAAGCTATTATAAATTAGAGCAATACAGACAGGTTACTCAATGAAAAAACTGACACTCGTACTATTCGGCATGCTATTTCTTGCCACCAGTGCCCATGCTGCGCGAATCAAAGACGTGGCAAAAGTGGCGGGTGTTCGTAGTAACCAACTTGTCGGTTATGGTTTGGTCACGGGCTTGCCGGGTACTGGTGAGACAACTCCCTTTACCGATCAAACATTTAACGCAATGCTGCAAAATTTTGGCATCCAATTGCCGCCCGGCACTAAGCCAAAAACCAAAAACGTCGCGGCTGTTATTGTGACTGCTGAACTGCCAGCATTCTCTAAGCAAGGCCAAGAAGTTGACGTAACCGTTTCTTCTATCGGTTCAGCAAAAAGCCTTCGTGGTGGTACCTTGCTACAGACCTTCTTGAAAGGTCTAGACGGTCAAGTGTATGCGGTCGCGCAGGGTAACTTGGTGGTAAGTGGCTTTAGTGCACAAGGTAACGACGGTTCTAAGATTGTCGGTAACAACCCTAACGTTGGTATCATCTCTAGCGGTGCGACGGTTGAACAAGAGATCCCAACGCCATTCGGTCGTGGTGACTACATCACCTTCAACCTAATCCAATCAGATTTCACAACGGCTCAGCGTATGGCTGATGCGGTTAATAATTTCCTAGGCCCACAAATGGCTTCAGCGGTAGACGCAACTTCAGTAAAAGTTCGTGCACCGCGTGAAATCAGCCAGCGTGTAGCATTCTTGTCGGCTATCGAAAACATCGAGTTCGACCCTGCTGAAGGCTCTGCAAAAATCATCGTCAACTCTCGTACAGGTACGATTGTGGTTGGTAAGCACGTTCGCCTAAGAGCGGCGGCGGTAACCCATGGTGGTATGACGGTTGCAATCAAAGAAAATCTCAACGTAAGCCAACCGAATGCATTCTCTGGTGGTCAAACGGTAGTGGTTCCTGATTCTGATATCGAAATCACGGAAGGCGATGGCAAGATGTTCAAATTTGAACCGGGCCTAACGCTGGACGATTTGGTACGCGCAGTCAATGAAGTAGGCGCTGCACCTTCTGATTTAATGGCAATCCTTCAAGCACTGAAACAAGCCGGTGCAATTGAAGGCCAATTGATCATTATCTAAGGAATAAAGCATGATTAAGAATAACAATGACATCGGCTTTATTCACGACATCGGTAGTTTAGACCGTCTTCGTCAACAAGCCGTAAACGGTGAAGAAGGCAGCGAGAAAGAAGCATTAACCGCGGCGGCGAAACAGTTTGAATCGATTTTCACCTCGATGTTGTTTAAGTCAATGCGCGATGCTAACTCGAGCTTTAAGTCGGATATGCTGAACAGCCAGAACGAGCAGTTTTATCGTCAGATGCAAGATGACCAAATGGCGAGTGAGTTGAGTGCTTCAGGTTCATTAGGCCTTGCGGACATGATTGTAGCTCAGTTAAGCGCGGGTCAAGCAAGCGACGCGACAGAAGATAAGGTTCGCAGTGAAGGTTTTGATACCTCGCTGGAAAGACCGCAATACTCAGGTCGTTCAGAAGAGAAAGTCTCTGAAGTTCAATCTGCTAAGTCAGCAACAGCCATGTCAGCAGCAAAACAACCCGCTTCATTTGATTCGCCAGAATCGTTTGTTACGTCGATGAAGCCTTACGCTGAAAAAGCGGCGAGCGCACTCGGTGTTGACTCGTCACTGCTACTGGCGCAAGCGGCACTTGAAACAGGTTGGGGTTCTAAGATGATTAAGAACTCTTTGGGCAACAGTAATAACCTATTCAACATCAAAGCAGATAGAAGCTGGAAGGGCGATAAGGTCGCGACTCAAACTCTTGAGTTCCATGGCAAAACCGCCGTTAAAGAGTCTGCTTCTTTCCGTTCTTACTCTAATTTCGAAGATAGCTTTAATGATTACGTGAAGTTCTTGAACGAAAATCCAAGATACGAAACAGCGCTACAGCATCAAGGCAATTCAGAGAATTTCATCAAAGGCATTCATCAGGCTGGTTACGCAACTGACCCTAACTATGCAGACAAGGTTTTACGAGTTAAAGCCAAGATTGATGAGATGAACTAGCGTCATCAATCAACATAGAGAGCTTGCTACTGGCAGGCTCTTTTCTTCTCCGCCCCTTCAGTTCTTACGCGTAATCCATAGTTATCTCCTTACACTTCAATAAATTATCGTATTTTAACTCTCCATTGTTTGTATTGGCATATATATTGCTTTTATCTTAGTAATATACGGTTGTAGTTAATCAGTTCATTCTGGTTTTGTTAAGTTTTTTGGGGGCATTATGGCGTCGGATCTTCTGAATGTAGGGGCACAAAGTGTTCTTACGGCTCAGAGACAGCTCAACACCACAGGTCATAACATTTCTAACGCCAACACAGAGGGCTATAGCCGCCAGTCTGTGATTCAAGGTGTGAATGACCCGCGCCAGTACGGTGGGCAATCCTACGGTATGGGGGTACATGTGGAAAATGTTCGCCGCTCTTGGGATCAGTTTGCCGTCAAAGAACTTAACTTATCGACAACCAATGCCGCCAACAAAGGCGATACCGAAGCCAACCTCGATATGCTGTCGAGCATGTTGTCGTCGGTCGCTTCAAAGAAGATTCCAGAAAACCTCAACGAATGGTTTGATTCCGTTAAGACTCTCGCCGATACCCCAAATGATGTGGGTGCGCGTAAGGTCGTGTTAGAGAAAGCAGGGCTTGTAACTAAAACCTTGAATGAATTTCATGAAACAGTTCGTCAACAGTCTGATTCTACGAATAAAAAATTAGATATGGGTATCGAGCGAGTTAACCAACTTGCGTACGAGATCCGTGATGTTCAGCGTTTAATGATGCGAACTCCTGGGCCTCATAATGACCTACGAGATCAGCATGAAAAGTTGATTAATGAGCTTTCTGGTTACACCAAAGTTACGGTGACACCACGCTCAAATGCCGAAGGGTTTAATGTCCATATTGGTAATGGCCATACCTTGGTCTCTGGTAGTGAAGCGAGTCAGCTGAAGATGGTTGATGGCTTACCCGATGCACATCAGCGCCGCCTAGCGATTGTTGAAGGTAAGTCTTTAAAACCGATCACCAGCAGTGATATCGACGGAAAAATCGGCGCCATGCTAGACATGCGTGACGAACATATCCCAGCAATCATGGATGAGCTTGGTCGTTTGGCGACCGCGTTTTCATATGAGGTCAATAGTCTTCAAGAACAAGGTTTGGATCTTAACGGCAACGTAGGTAAGGGCTTGTTTACCGACGTGAACTCAGAGCTGGTGGCAAAATCTCGTGTCACGGCTAGCGGGCAATCGAAAGCCGATGTTGCGGTATACATTGATGATACTTCTGCCTTAAAAGGCGGTGAGTATGGACTGAAATACGATGGCAGTGATTATGTCGTGACTAAGCCGAACGGTGAGACCGTTAAGATGGCGACCGACTCTAGCGGTAGTGCTTTTTATCTTGATGGCATGCGAGTGGAAGTACGTAACCCTCCTGAACTAGGAGAGAAACTGTTACTGCGTCCAACGCGTAATTTTGCTGCGCAGATTCATATGGAAACCAAAGACCCGAAAGACATTGCTGCGCAAAGTTATGAGGCATCGACCACGTTTGCCAAGGGTACAGCGGGATTTAAAATCCTAGAAGCAGGTCAACTGCGTGAGTTTGAAGTGATTGTCTCACCAAAAGGTGAGCAGTTTGCTGTGACGGATCCGAAGGGTAACATTTTAATGCAGCCTCAACCGTATCCGCCACAAGGGCCAGTGACCATCAACGGTACAACGTTTGAGCTCACACCCGGTGCGGTGGCAAATGATAAGTTTACGGCAAACCTTGTCCCATCAGAAGGTGACAACGGTAACCTGCGTAAGCTACAAGATCTTCAAACAGGAAAGCTGTTGAATGATGGTGAGTCTACGATTTTAGACCTTTACCACAACTTGAATACTAATACGGGCTTGAAGTCTTCAACGGCAAATCGCCTGAGTGATATTGCGACATTAGAAAAACAGTCGGCTCAAGAACGTATTGCTTCTATCTCGGGAGTAAACCTCGATGAAGAAGCGGCAAACATGATGAAATTTCAGCAAGCGTATATGGCTTCTTCACGTATCATGCAAGCAGCCAATGATACGTTTAACACTATTTTGGCTCTGAGATAGGAAGGTATAAATGTTGAATCGTATCTCTAGCTTCCATAATTATCAGTCAGTACAAAACGACTTGCGCCGTCAAGAGAACAAGGTGCATCACAACCAAGCACAACTTGCTTCGGGTAAGAAGTTACAGTCGCCAAGTGATGACCCATTAGCGACGCACTATTTACAGAACATTGGTCAGCAGTCAGAACAGCTTAAACAGTATGTCGATGCGATTACTCTAGTCAGAAACCGTCTTGAGCATCATGAAGTATTGGTTTCTAACACTGAAGGCTTTGCTGATGAAGCAAAACGAACCGTGATGGAAATGATCAACGGTGCGCTTTCTCCGGAAGACCGTTTAGCTAAGAAGCGTGAAATTCAAGAACTGGCGAATAACTTCCTGCATTTAGCCAACTCTCAAGATGAGTCGGGTAACTACACGTTTGCAGGCACTAAGCCGAAAAATCAGCCTTTCTTTCGAGATAACGAAGGAAATGTGACATATCAAGGTGATGACTACCAACGCAAGATGCGTGTGGCAAGCAGCTTTGAAATGGCAATGAATGATCCGGGCAGCAAGATGTTTATGGAAATAGACAACCCGTTCGGTGACTACGAACCTCAGTACGAGCTTGAACCTGCGTCTGAGTTATTGCTCGGGCGTGCGACCAACAGCGATGAAGATGGGTCTACTTATAAAGTGACGTTTGTCGACATGCAGACGGGCAATTTCGCTTATCAGCTTGAAAAAGACGGCGCAGTGGTTGCGGCAGAAGATTTTGATCCTTCGACAGGCATTGTTTATGAAGGGCTGAATATTCAAATCAAAGGCCAAATCACTAAAGGTGATTCGATCACCTTAGAACCACGAGAGACTTTCTCTATCTTTGATACGTTCAAAGAGGCTGCTGAGCAGGCTGAAAACCCGGTATCGGATGCATCAGCAACAGCGAAACTGCACCAAGTAACTGAAGAGTTCCACGCTGCGTTTATCCATTTGACCAAGGCAAGAACCGATGTTGGTGCACGTTTGAGTACTTTGGATATTCAAGAGCAACAACATGAAGATTTCAAGTTGTCTTTAGCAAAAGCAAAAAGCAACTTTGAAGACTTGGATTACTCGAAAGCGATCATTGAGTTCAATGAAAACTCTCGAGCACTACAAGCTTCTCAACAAGCGTTTGGCAAAACCAAAGACCTGACCTTGTTTAACTATATTTAATGATCAATCGGTATTTAATGGTGGCTTGTCGATCACCATGGCGTTGATTCCTTGCCGTATGTGCTATGCCATACGTGCGAATGACGCCACAGTTTGCCGCTTTTTTGTACGAAGCATGATGTTTCTAGAATAGCGGCAAAAAACGGCAATAAGGAAGGTGAATGTTTTTCATCTTCTAATAGTAGAAAATCATAATTGCGCAGTGTTGTTTGTAAGCTTCTGATTTTTAGATAATTAAAAAATTATTTATATGATATTAAACTTGGCATACAACTTGTATCTGTGTTGGTTATAAATGATTAATACAGATCTTAAACCTTGTATAGGGTTTATCGAGTAATACACGGTCAGTGCTTATCCATATGAGAGTAAAGCTGGCCGCTTCGCAGAAACTTTGCGAACTCATAAGGAGAGCAAAATGGCTATCAATGTAAGCACTAACGTATCTGCTATGACAGCACAGCGTTACCTGAATAAAGCATCTAATGACTTAGCGACTTCTATGGAGCGTTTGTCATCTGGTCACAAGATCAACAGCGCGAAAGATGATGCGGCAGGTCTGCAAATCTCGAACCGTCTAACCGCTCAGTCTCGTGGTCTTGATGTGGCAATGCGTAATGCCAACGACGGTATTTCGATTGCTCAAACAGCAGAAGGCGCGATGAACGAATCGACTAACGTACTACAACGTATGCGTGATCTAGCGATTCAATCATCAAACGGCACTAACTCGCCGGCAGAGCGTACTGCACTGAACGAAGAGTCAATGGCACTTCAAGATGAGCTTAACCGTATTGCGGAAACCACATCGTTTGGTGGTCGTCGTCTACTGAACGGTTCATTCGGTGAAGCTTCATTCCAGATCGGTTCTAACTCTGGTGAAGCAATGATCATGGCTCTGACAAGTATCCGTGCAGATGACTACCGTATGGGTGGTACTACGTTCGATTCAGAAAACGCGAAAGATAAGAACTGGGAAGTGCCGCCAACAGCGAGCGATCTTAAGTTCGAATTCAAAACCAAAGCGGGTGAAGACATCGTTTTAGATATCAATACCAAAGCGGGCGATGATATCGAAGAGCTTGCGACTTACATTAATGGTCAGTCTGATCTTGTGAACGCATCGGTTACTGATGATGGTCGCATTCAACTGTTCGTTGCTGAACCTGACCTTGACGGCCCAATGTCTATCTCTGGTGGTCTAGCGTCTGAGCTAGGTATTAAGAGTGAAGGCAGCGCAACCTCGGTTCAAGATGTTAGCTTAACCAGCGTTGCGGGTTCACAGAACGCGATCAGCGTGATTGATTCTGCAATGAAGTACGTGGATTCACAGCGTGCTGATTTGGGTGCAAAACAGAACCGTCTAAGCCACAGTATTAATAACTTGGCAAACGTACAAGAGAACGTAGACGCTTCAAACAGCCGAATCAAAGATACGGACTTTGCGAAAGAGACGACGCAAATGACCAAATCACAAATTCTGCAACAAGCAGGTACTTCAATACTTGCTCAAGCAAAACAGTTGCCTAACTCTGCAATGTCATTATTGCAATAGTTATTGGTTGAACTTGCTGCTCGTGTTCAGACGTGAGCCATGCAGCAAGGGAAACTGGCAAGCATACTTACTATTGAATGTTTAGCTCTCTCATCTCTCACCTGCTATCCATTTTTGCAGTAAGAATGCAACGGCAAGTCGGAAATGTGTTCATTTCTCGATGATCTCCACACAGGCTCTGACGCGCCAACTAGCCCCGGTTCTCTCAAAGGAAAAGGGGCTTTTTCCTTTCTGTATTTCTTGTTTTTGCTATTTATTTTCCTGTGAACTTTCTCGCACTACCTTTTCCAAATCTCTATTTGATGGTTCTTCTTCACGACAAATAATGTCATCTATTACACAAGATTTGCGTAAGTCAGAGATCTTTGGCGATTGATCATTTCTCGACCTTGAGCCATTTAGACGGCGGTTCGTACGCTTTCTGAACAGATTAAGATCTTTTTCCAATTGAAATCTATCGCTGTATTAGAAAATGATGAAAATTAAGTTGTTGATAAATATTAGATTAATATTTTTTTTGTGGTTTTTTGAAAGTTTTTCTAAAGCTTCTGATTTTCGCGCCGTTATTAAAAGTAACTTTGAGAGAACTACTTGGTTTTCCGAGACGTCGGAAACCGCTATACCGGAAAATCAATTGGAGAAATCACCATGGCAGTGAATGTAAATACAAACGTTTCAGCGATGACAGCGCAACGTTACCTAAACAACGCAAACAGCGCACAACAAACATCAATGGAGCGTCTAGCTTCTGGCTCAAAAATCAACAGCGCAAAAGATGACGCTGCGGGTCTACAAATCTCGAACCGTTTGAACGTTCAAAGTCGTGGTCTTGATGTTGCTGTACGTAACGCGAACGACGGTATCTCAATTGCACAAACAGCTGAAGGTGCAATGAATGAGACGACTAACATCCTGCAACGTATGCGTGATTTGTCTCTACAATCTTCAAACGGCTCAAACTCAAAATCTGAGCGTGTAGCGATTCAAGAAGAAGTAACAGCGCTGAACGACGAACTGAACCGTATCGCGGAAACGACGTCTTTTGGTGGCAACAAGTTGCTTAACGGTACTCACGGTACTAAATCATTCCAAATCGGTGCAGACAACGGTGAAGCGGTAATGCTTCAACTGAAAGACATGCGCTCTGATAACGCTCAGATGGGTGGTAAGAGCTACCAAACTGAGAACGCGAAAGATAAAGATTGGAACGTTCAAGCAGGCTCTAACGACCTAAAAATGTCGTTCACTGATAACTTCGGTCAAGCACAAGAAATCGACATCAGCGCAAAAGCGGGTGACGACATCGAAGAGCTAGCAACGTACATCAACGGTCAACAAGACTCTGTTAAAGCGTCTGTAACTGAAGACGGTAAGCTACAAATGTTTACTGGTAACAACAAGGTTGAAGGCGAAGTGGCATTCTCTGGCAGCCTGGCTGGCGAACTAGGCATGCAACCTGGCAAAGACGTAACGGTTGATACTATCGACGTAACATCAGTTGGCGGCGCACAAGAGTCTGTAGCTATTATCGATGCGGCACTTAAGTATGTAGATAGCCACCGTGCTGAGCTAGGTGCTTTCCAAAACCGTTTCGACCACGCTATCAGCAACTTAGACAACATTAACGAGAACGTTAACGCATCTAAGAGCCGTATTAAAGATACCGATTTCGCGAAAGAAACGACTCAGATGACTAAGTCTCAGATCCTTTCTCAAGCTTCAAGCTCGATTCTTGCTCAAGCGAAGCAAGCTCCGAACTCGGCACTTAGCCTACTAGGTTAATCGATTAAAAAGCCACGTTGACTATAAGCGTCAACGTTAGGCTTCCACAAATTAGCTCGTGGTGAGAGATGAGCGCTAAACAGACCCAGCTTCGGCTGGGTTTTTTATTGCCTGCAATTTGGAGAAGGGGGGAGTTTTGGTGTTGGTCGTTGATTGGAAAGCGAGATTCCCTATCACGCTCGCTCCTCACTGTAGGGAGTGACGGGAATTGGGAAATGATGGTTTCCTCGCTTACTACATCGAAGCAGTCTTTCGTCACCCCAGAATCGAGTAGAACGAGATATCAGGGATCTCTTCTGACTTTATATTCAACACTACGCTCATTAACTTAAATAATGGGGCAACTTTAGCGAATGTCGCCCTATTAATTGAAGCCCGATCACACTTTCCTTTGTTGTTGAAAAGAATATGAAAAAAAGCGCATTTTTTATTAAAGCTTCTAATTAAGGCGCCGTTAAAGGGATTGAGAGAAATGATATGTACCAATGTAAGGTGAGAGAGACACTGGTGCATAAACAAAATTGACATGTATTAGTGTGAGGTGAGAGTCACATAAGTACATTAAAAAATGCCTAAAGGAGATCAACTATGGCGATTAATGTAAGCACAAATGTGTCTGCAATGACGGCTCAGCGCTACCTAAATAGCGCGGCTGAAGGTACTCAAAAATCAATGGAGCGTTTGTCTTCTGGCTATAAAATCAATAGCGCAAAAGATGATGCTGCAGGCCTACAAATCTCTAACCGCTTAACGTCGCAAAGTCGTGGCCTAGATATGGCTGTGAAAAACGCGAATGACGGTATCTCTATTGCACAGACAGCTGAAGGTGCAATGAATGAGTCAACCAACATTCTGCAACGTATGCGTGACCTTTCTCTTCAATCTTCAAACGGTTCGAACAGCAAATCTGAACGTGTTGCGATCCAAGAAGAAGTCTCTGCTCTAAACACAGAACTTAACCGTATCGCTGAAACGACCTCTTTTGGTGGTAACAAGCTTCTGAACGGTACTTACGGCAGCCAATCTTTCCAAATCGGTGCTGACTCAGGTGAAGCAGTAATGCTATCTATGAGCAACATGCGTACTGACACTCAAGACATGGGTGGTAAGAGCTACGGCGTTACAGAAGGCAAAGATGCTTCTTGGCGTGTAGGTGCGGGTGCTGATTTAACAATCAAATACAACGATAAGTTTGGTGAAGCGCAAGAGCTATCTATCTCTGCTAAAGAAGGCAACGATATCGAAGAGCTAGCAACTTACATCAATGGTCAAAGCCAAGACGTTAAAGCGTCTGTGGGTGAAGGCGGTAAACTGCAACTTTTCGCTTCAAGCCAAAAAGTTGAAGGTGATGTTGAGTTTGGCGGCAGCCTTGCGGGCGAACTAGGTATCGGTGCTGGTAAAGACGTTACCGTTAACGATATCGACGTAACTTCTGTTGCAGGTGCAAACGAAGCAGTATCTATCATTGATGGTGCTCTAAAATCTGTTGATAGCCAACGTGCTTCTCTAGGTGCTTTCCAAAACCGTTTTGACCATGCAATCAGCAACTTAGACAACATCAACGAAAACGTTAATGCGTCTAAGAGCCGTATCAAAGATACCGATTACGCGAAAGAAACAACAGCTATGACGAAGTCTCAAATCCTACAACAGGCGAGTACTTCTATCCTAGCTCAAGCAAAACAGTCACCATCAGCAGCTCTAAGCTTATTGGGCTAAACTTACCTCGGTAAGTAGCGGTAAACTCTACTCTGGGTAGAGTTTTACTGTTTGGCTCATAAAGGAGGGAGGGAGAGTGTTATGGAAATATCATCCAACGCATCGAACATCCAGCCTTATGGCTCACCTAATGGCATTAAAATTGCAAGCGATGAAGGTAGTAGTGCGTCGAGTCTTTCGCGACTAAAAGAAGCAACATCTTATGACAAGGTAGAGAAATCGAAAGAGGAAGCTACCGAAGCGGCGATTCAATTAGCTCAACATAGACAAGAGTTAAATGATGAAGAGCGAGTCAAAATGGTGGAGAAGGTAAACGAGTTTATCTCCTCTCTCAATAAAGGTGTGGCTTTTAAGGTCGATGAAGAATCTGGGAGAGATGTGGTTACCATTTATGAGACCACAACCGGTGATATTATTCGCCAGATCCCTGATGAAGAAATGCTTGAAATTCTAAGACGCCTAGCAGCCCAAAACTCGAATAGTCGAATATTTGAGGTGAAGGTTTAAGTCGTATTATTGAGGTGATTTAATGAGTTTTGGCCCAATGGGGATTTCGTCTGGCATGGATATCAATTCCATGGTCAGCAAAATTGTTGATTCGGAGCGTGTACCTAAACAGCAACGAATCGACAATGAACGAACGCGAATCGATACCAGCATTAGTGCCTATGGAAGACTCAGAGAATCCCTTGATTCGATGAAAAACCTGATGACAAACTTTCGTCAGGAAAAAGCTTTTGCTGTGCGAACAGTGGAAAGTACCGATGAAGCGCTTGTCTCTGCAACCGCGACTACCGAAGCGATCGCTGGCAAATATGCCATCGATGTGTTGCAGCTTGCCCAAAGCCATAAAGTGGCTTCTGATGTACTGTCAGAGGACATGAAATTTGGCCCAGGTAAGCTGCAGGTTTCGCTTGGTGATGACAGCTTTGACGTGCAAGTTGGCGACAGATCGAGACTTATCGAAGTTGTTCGTGGTATCAACGGTGCAGATAGCAACCCAGGCGTTCGTGCATCTATTATCAACGATGTCGAAGGTCCAAGACTTATTATTGCCTCGAACCAGTCTGGTTCAGATCAGCAGATCAGCATTAATGTTGAGTCAGATGCTGCCAATCCCTTAAAAAAACTCGAATACAAAACGCTTGAAGAACGTGTTAAAGCGCTAGAGAAAGCGCGCGTTGCTGCTCAAGATATTCTAGCTCTAACCCCTGCAGGAAAAGCCGTTGAACTCATCGATGAAGTGATCGCTAGCGATGACCCAAATGCGAATGAAACACTCGATAAAGATGGCAATATCATCCCAGCAGCCCAAACCGATTCTACTTCAGATGTTGACGGAGACTCTAAAAGTCTCAGCTACGGTGAGCAAGCAGCCGCCGACGGCCAAGCCGCCCTAGACGCAGCTCAAGCGGCAAAGTCTGTGATGCCTGAAGATAATATCCCTGGCTGGACTGAAACCGCGTCAGGTACGCTTTTAGATTCTTACTACACACCAGAACTTGAGCTTGATGAAAAAGCGATAGAGAAGGCACCCGATGTGCCGGGGTGGTCAAATGCTGCCTCAGGTACTCTGACCGATTCATACGTGACACCGAAAGAAGCCCAACAAAAGCTTGAGGCTGAGCAAGCGCGTATCGAAGAGAAGATTTCACAAGAAAAAGCGGAGTTGGCTGAGAAAGTTCAAAAAGGCGAACTCACCGCAGAGCAAGCCAAGAAAATTGAGCGTGCCAAATTAGAACCCGAAGAGCGCGAGCTCTTAGAGAAGGTCGATAAAGCGCAAGCAGATCTTGAACAAGCACAGCAATCTTTTGATACCTATAGTGGAATGACTGAAGTTCAGGCTGGCCAAGATTCTATGGTTGTCCTAGATGGTGTTGCTCAACTCTCTAGTAATAACAATGTGATTGAAGATGCCATTGAAGGTATTGATATTACGGTGAAAGGAAAAACGCCAAAAGATAAGCCGCCGGCAGAAATTGGTGTGGAGTACGACCGTAACAGTGTTCGCCAAGATATCGAATCCTTTGTGAGCTCTTATAACCAGTTCTATCAAGTGTCGAAAGACCTCGCGGGTGTTGATCCAACGACTGGTCAAAAAGGCCCGCTCTCTGGTGACAGTACAGTGCGTAACGCCGACTCCCGATTGAAAGGGGTGTTCTCATCAAGTATCGAAGGTGCGCCAGACAATCTAAAGTCTTTGACTGAATTCGGTATCACCACCACAAGACAAGGCTCGCTAGAAATCAACTACGATATGCTTGACCGTCAACTCAACAATAACTTTGATAAGTTGGGTGAGTTCTTTGGTGGCAACAACGGTTTCGCCAAAAAAGTGGAAGATGCGATTCAAGGTATCACAGGTATCACGGGTTCAATCCGTACTAGAGAAAAGAGCTTGGTCGAGCAAAACTACCGTTTGGTTGATGACCAAAGCGCGCTCGACCGCCGCATGGACAGCCTAGAGAGCCGTACCCACTCTAAGTTCACAGCCATGCAAGATGCGACCAGTAAGATGCAATCTCAGCTGGGCAGTATGATGAATGCGTTGGGCTAATAGATGAATAGCCAGCTACAAGAGCTTTGTGAACTCGATCAACTAATTATCTCTAAACTGGAATTTAGTGAAATTAATGCTGAAGAAATAACGCAGCTTGTCGATAACAGAGAACAGTTATTGCAAAACGTGGTTCAAATAATCGACTCACATCCCGACGTTAAGCAAAGTTCTGAATGGTTTGAAGCCATTACCAGAACCAGAAAATTAGTCGAATTGATGCAGTCTGAGACGAGTCGAGTAGGTAAGACCCTACATAAATACCGTCACGGCGCTAAATCAGTTCAACAATACAAAAAGTTTTTATAGAAGAGGTTTACTATGCGCGGTTCTTTACAGGCATATAAAAAGGTATCAGTGGATAGTCAGCTAACGGCTGCCTCACCGCATAAGATTGTACAAATGCTAATGGCCGGTGCTATCGAGCGTTTGATTCAAGGCAAAGCGGCAATGCAAGCAGGCAACATCCCAGTGAAAGGTGAGCGACTTGGTAAGGCTCTAGATATCATTATTAGCCTACGTAGTTGCCTATCTATGGACGATGGTGGCGATATTGCGAAAAACCTAGATCAACTTTATGAGTTCATGATCACGCAAATTTCTGCGGCAAATCACAAAAATGACCCACAGCCTATTGATGATGTTATCGATATTATTCGCGAAATTAAGAGCGCTTGGGACCAAATTCCGAACGAATATCACAACTTGACGTCCGCTGACGTAGGTATTTAAAGAAAAATTGCAGTTTTAACCAATCTCATATCCCTTAATTGGTTGGTTGCCTTATTTTTTTAATCAAATAAAATAGAAGCCATTAGATAGCCTAATGGCTTTTTTCGTTGCTGATTTCCTAAATTTGTCCACGTAGACCATAATCATTGATACATCTCACTGTTTTATAGACTACGTTGCTCACCGTTTTTCCGCATCGCACCAAAATAAAGGCAATAATTCCTACTTATGCAAGGTTTGGCAAAACTGCTTGTCGTCGACGATAACGCTCAAGATCGTCACAATTTAAGCACAATATTAGAGTTTGTAGGAGAGAGCTGCGAAGTAATCAGCTCTGAACAAGCACGTAAAGTTGACTGGTCACTACAGTGGGCCGGCTGCATTATTGGTACCATTAAAGGTAAAGGCTTCAACGCATTACTGAATGAGAAGCTTGTTCACGCCAATCACATCCCTTTACTGGTGATTGGCAAAAACAATCACCCGGTTGACGAGTTGACTAACTATGTTGGTGAGCTTGAACTTCCTCTTAACTACCCGCAATTAAGTGATGCATTAAGACACTGTAAAGACTTCTTAGGCCGCAAAGGTGTTCAAGTTGTGTCTTCGGCACGCAAGAACACCCTGTTTCGCAGCCTAGTAGGACAAAGTGCTGGCATTCAAGAAGTACGTCACTTAATTGAACAAGTCTCTTCTACGGAAGCGAACGTGCTGATTCTTGGTGAATCTGGTACAGGCAAAGAAGTCGTAGCGCGTAACATTCACTATCACTCTAAACGTCGTTCAGGGCCTTTTGTTCCTGTAAACTGTGGCGCGATTCCACCTGATTTGCTTGAAAGTGAACTGTTTGGTCATGAGAAGGGCGCATTTACTGGGGCGATTACCGCACGTAAAGGCCGTTTTGAATTGGCTGAAGGTGGCACACTGTTTCTTGATGAAATTGGCGATATGCCGATGGCGATGCAAGTTAAGCTGCTACGAGTACTGCAAGAGCGATGCTTTGAGCGTGTAGGTGGCAATAGCACCATACAAGCTGATGTTAGAGTGATTGCGGCAACCCACCGCAACCTTGAAGATATGATCGACGATGATTCGTTCCGTGAAGATCTTTACTACCGCTTAAATGTATTCCCGATTGAAATGCCGGCGCTTCAAGATCGTAAAGAAGATATTCCACTGTTGCTTCAAGAGCTGATGACTCGAATGGAAGCGGAAGGCAGCATGCCTATCTGTTTCACGGCTCGTGCTATCAACTCTTTGATGGAGCATTACTGGCCAGGTAACGTTCGTGAACTAGCGAACCTGGTTGAACGAATGGTTATCTTGTATCCAAACAGCTTGGTTGATGTGAATCACCTGCCAACTAAATATCGATACAGCGATATCCCTGAGTTCCAGCCAGAGTTTAATAGCTTTGGATCTGAAGAGGAGCAAGAGCGTGATGCACTTGCTGACTTATTCTCAGAAGATTTCAGTTTTGATCAGCAAGATGATATTGCCGACAATGCTAATGCGCCTCAAGAGTTACCGCCAGAAGGGGTTAACTTGAAAGAGCTACTCGCGGATATGGAAGTGAATATGATCAATCAAGCGTTGGAAGCGCAGGGCGGCATTGTTGCTCGTGCTGCTGACATGCTTGGAATGCGTAGAACCACTCTGGTTGAAAAAATGCGTAAATATAACTTGCAGCGATAGTGTCCAGTTTTCGATGAAAACGAAAAACTAGCACACACTTTTTAGCTATTTGGTAACTCTAGCTAAGTGAACAGATAAACCATAGTCGAGTTGTTGCTTGCTTAACTATGTGATAAATATAGCAAATAGCCTGACTCGTGTTGTACGTCTCAGGCTGTTTTAGTATTTGAGGCAAATTTTTGACATGCGCGTATCTAACGAACCAGAAAATCAATCACACCTAGATTCTGTTGAACAGCAGGTTGAGCGCTATAAGCAAGTACTCGACGTGATGCCAGCTGGGGTTATCTTGTTAGATACACACGGCGAAGTGAGAGAAGCGAACCCTGAAGCGCATCGTATTCTTGGTGTTGAGTTGGTTGGCGAGAAGTGGTTTTCAGTGATTCAAAGTGCCTTTGACCCAAAAGACGATGACGGTCATGAGATCTCATTGAAGAACGGGCGAAAAGTGCGTTTGGCGATTTCAGCCTCTACCACGGGTCAGCTGATTTTGATTACCGATCTGACCGAGACCCGACTATTGCAGTCTCGCGTGAGTGATCTTCAGCGTTTGTCTTCATTAGGTAGAATGGTGGCCTCGCTTGCCCATCAAGTGCGAACGCCGCTTTCAAGTGCGATGCTGTATGCATCAAACCTTGCCGCGCCAAATCTGCCGCCGGCAACAAAAACGCGTTTTCAATCTAAGCTTATGGATAGATTGCATGACTTAGAGAAGCAAGTGAACGACATGCTGTTGTTTGCCAAAGGTGGTGACAACAAAGTCGTTAAGCCATTTACTGTGGCTGAATTGATCACTGAATTTCACCCTATGGTGGAAGCGGCATTGAAAACTAACCAGATTGATTATTGCCAAGAAGTTGAGGGCGAACAGACTCAAATGTTCGGCAACGCCAATGCTATCGCCTCAGCGTTAAGCAACCTAGTGTTGAACGCGGTTCAAATTGCGGGTAAGGAATCGCAGATCGATGTGTTTTTTAGGCCCGTAAATGGCGAGCTTAAGATATCAGTGCAAGACAGTGGCCCCGGCGTACCGAAAGAGCTTCAAGGTAAAATAATGGAACCCTTCTTTACCACTCGTTCACAAGGTACAGGTCTAGGCTTAGCGGTTGTACAAATGGTATGTCGAGCACATGAAGGCCGACTGGAATTGATATCAGAAGAAGGCGACGGCGCATGCTTTACCATGTGTCTACCGCTTGAAAGAAGTGCTTCTTCTGAAGACTAATAAGTTTTAACTGAATTTACACTGGAGAATCCTATGGCTCAAAGCAAAGTGTTAATCGTCGAAGATGATGAAGGTCTACGCGAAGCCCTTGTCGACACACTCGCGCTTGCTGGCTATGAATGGCTGGAAGCGGATTGTGCGGAAGATGCTCTGGTCAAATTAAAATCGAACTCCGTTGATATTGTCGTATCTGACGTGCAGATGGCGGGCATGGGTGGCTTGGCACTATTGAGAAACATTAAGCAGCATTGGCCAAATTTGCCGGTATTGCTAATGACAGCGTACGCCAACATCGAAGATGCCGTTGCTGCAATGAAAGAGGGCGCTATCGACTATATGGCAAAGCCATTTGCGCCAGAAGTGCTGCTCAACATGGTCAGCCGTTATGCGCCTGTAAAGTCGGATGACAACGGCGACGCTATCGTTGCTGATGAAAAAAGTATCAAGCTAATGATGCTGGCTGATAAAGTTGCGAAAACCGATGCCAACGTCATGGTGTTGGGCCCGAGTGGTTCTGGTAAAGAGGTGATGTCTCGCTACATTCACAATGCTTCTAGCCGTAAAGACGGTCCATTTGTTGCGATTAACTGTGCCGCTATTCCAGATAACATGTTGGAAGCGACCCTGTTTGGTTATGAAAAAGGCGCATTTACTGGCGCTATTCAAGCTTGCCCGGGGAAATTCGAGCAAGCGCAGGGCGGTACAATTCTGTTGGATGAGATCAGTGAAATGGATCTTAGCCTACAAGCCAAACTACTGCGTGTTTTGCAAGAGCGCGAAGTTGAGCGATTAGGTAGTCGTAAGAGCATCAAATTGGATGTTCGTGTATTAGCGACCAGTAACCGAGACCTTAAACAGTATGTTTCTGAAGGGAATTTCCGTGAGGATTTATACTACCGCCTGAATGTATTCCCAATTTCTTGGCCTCCATTGTGCGAGCGTAAAGGCGATATTGAGCCTTTAGCCAAGCACTTAGTTGAGCGCCACTGCACCAAACTTGGTATGCCTGTACCCGTTATGTCAGCACAAGCGATCAGCAAACTCGTCAATTATCCGTGGCCGGGCAATGTTCGCGAATTAGACAATGTGGTACAGCGTGCGCTAATATTGAGCGAACAAGAGAACATCTCTGGTGAGCATATCCTTCTTGAAGGTGTCGATTGGCAAGACGCAAGCAGCCTACAACAAATCGTCGAAGGCAGTGACGTAGCTGCGCCAGAAATTAAGCCTATTACCGAAGCAAACCCAATCAATAAAATCGCGGCTAGCAGCGAAGGGTTAGGTAATGAGCTTAGAGATCAAGAGTATGCGATCATTCTTGAAACCCTGATTGCATGTAATGGCCGACGCAAAGATATGGCTGAAAAACTGGGTATTAGCCCTCGTACACTGCGTTACAAGTTGGCTAAAATGCGCGATGCTGGAATAGATATCCCAAACTGAGGATAGATTAGTAGTGTCAGCTTTCTGACTAGTGTAATACGATATCTAGTCAATTTAATGTGTGGCACGCTAATTGCTCTGTCAATAATATAGCTAAATAGATGGTCATAATTTTGACTCCTGAGGTAGTAGATGAGAATAGATGGTTTACAAGGCGAAATGCAGGCGATGATGGTCGAAGCTGCCAGCGCGCGTCCCGCAGCAACGGGGCAAGCGGTCGGTGCAGATTTTGGCAACATGCTGACTAATGCCATCAATAATGTGAACTCATTACAAAAGACCTCAGGTGATCTTCAAGCTCGTTTTGATAGTGGCGACCAAAGCGTATCCCTATCGGACGTGATGATTGCTCGTAATAAATCTAGTGTGGCTTTTGAGGCGACGATCCAAATTAGAAATAAATTGGTCGAATCGTACAAAGAGCTGATGAATATGCCGGTATAAGTTGGGTAGTTAAATAGTGGCAGATAATAGTCAAACAACAGATTTAACCGTAAGCGATAGCAATGACCACGCACTGATTGCAGGCTCTGAGCTAGACGGAGAAGGGCAAAATCCCGATCTAGGTGAACGCAGTTCATCGAAGTTCGATATGGCTGTCGGTGATCTCGATTTACTTCGTCAGGTCGTCTTAGTCCTTTCTATCTCTATCTGTGTAGCGCTGATTGTGATGCTGTTTTTCTGGGTAAAAGAGCCAGAAATGCGTCCATTAGGGGCTTACGAAACAGAAGAATTGATCCCCGTTCTTGATTACTTGGATCTGCAAAAGATCCAGTACACGCTTGAAGGCAATACCATCTCAGTACCGGCGAGTGAGTACAACTCATTAAAGCTTAATATGGTACGAGCGGGTTTGAATCAAGAGCGAAACGCGGGTGATGACATCCTCATGCAAGACATGGGTTTTGGTGTATCACAACGTTTAGAACAAGAACGCCTTAAATTAAGCCGCGAAAGACAACTTGCCAAAGCCATTGAGCAGATGAAACAGGTGCGTAAAGCTCAGGTTTTATTGGCCCTGCCGAAGCAGAGTGTTTTTGTACGTCATAATCAAGAAGCCTCTGCTTCTGTATTCCTAACTCTAAAAACAGGTACTAACCTCAAGCAGCAAGAAGTTGATTCTGTTGTGGATATGGTGGCAAGTGCCGTTCCGGGAATGAAAACCTCACGTATTACGGTGACCGATCAGCATGGCCGATTGTTGAGCTCAGGCTCTCAAGACCCTATGTCAGCGGCGCGTCGTAAAGAACACGAGTTAGAGCGCAATCAAGAACAAGCGCTGCGTGAAAAAATTGACTCCATCCTGATTCCTATTCTTGGGTTTGGTAACTACACCGCTCAGGTTGATATCCAGCTCGATTTCAGTGCTGTGGAGCAAACCAGAAAACGTTTTGATCCGAATACACCGGCGACTCGAAGTGAATACACTTTAGAAGATTACAACAATGGAAATACGGTGGCGGGTATTCCGGGTGCGTTGAGTAACCAGCCTCCAGCGGATGCCTCAATTCCACAAGATGTGGCTCAGATGAAAGACGGCGCGATGACAGGTCAAGGCTCTGTTCACAAAGAAGCGACTCGAAACTTTGAGCTAGACACCACCATCAGTCATGAACGTAAACAGAGCGGCACGGTTAATCGTCAGACGGTTTCTGTTGCGATCAAAGACCGCCAATCCTTGAACCCAGATACGGGTGAAGTGGTTCATACTCCGATTCCGGCGAGCGAGATCAATGCGATTCGCCAAGTACTGATTGGTACGGTGGGCTTTGATGAAACTCGTGGTGATTTGCTCAACGTATTAAGCATGCAGTTTGCACCTCAAGTAACAGATGTTGTTGCTGATGTACCAATCTGGGAGCATCCAAACTTCAATGATTGGGTTCGTTGGTTTGCAAGTGCCTTGGTTATCATTGTGGTGGTGTTGGTACTTGTTCGCCCTGCAATGAAGAAACTGCTTAACCCAGCAGCAGACAACGATGAACAGATGTACGGACCTGATGGCATGCCAATTGGTGCCGACGGCGAAACCAGCTTAATTGGTGGTGATATTGAAGGTGGTGAGCTGTTTGAATTTGGTTCAAGTATCGACTTACCAAACCTTCATAAAGACGAGGACGTGCTGAAAGCAGTACGTGCACTTGTAGCGAATGAACCAGAGCTAGCAGCTCAAGTAGTTAAGAATTGGATGGTAGATGGCTAACGAAATAGTTCCACAACAAACTGAAGGCGGTGAAGTGCTTGATGTCTCTAGCGTGGATATCGGCTCTATCTCAGGCGATGAGCGCGCTGCGATCTTGTTGCTCAGTTTAAATGAAGAAGATGCTGCTGGTATTATTCGTCACCTAGAGCCAAAGCAGGTTCAGCGTGTAGGTAGTGCGATGGCGCGAGCTACAGACCTATCCCAAGAGAAAGTAGGCGCTGTGCACCGTGCTTTCTTAGATGATATTCAGAAGTACACCAACATTGGTATGGGCAGCGAAGACTTCATGCGTAATGCGTTAGTTGCTGCTCTGGGTGAAGACAAGGCGAATAACCTTGTTGACCAAATCCTTCTCGGCACAGGTTCGAAAGGTTTGGATTCGCTTAAGTGGATGGATCCTCGTCAGGTGGCGAGCATTATCATCAACGAGCACCCTCAAATTCAAACTATTGTGTTGTCGTACCTCGATGCCGATCAATCGGCTGAGATCCTGTCTCAGTTCCCAGAGCGAGTTCGTCTGGATCTGATGATGCGTATTGCCAACCTTGAAGAAGTTCAACCTTCGGCGCTTGCTGAACTGAATGAAATCATGGAGAAACAGTTCGCGGGTCAAGCGGGTGCTCAAGCTGCCAAAATTGGTGGCCTGAAAGCCGCGGCTGAGATCATGAACTACATGGATAACAACGTGGAAGGCGTCTTGATGGATCAAATCCGTGACCAAGACGAAGACATGGCAACACAGATTCAAGATCTGATGTTTGTCTTTGAAAACCTTATTGAAGTTGATGACCAAGGTGTTCAACGACTACTACGTGATGTTCCACAAGATATTCTACAGAAAGCACTTAAAGGTGCAGATGAAGGTCTACGTGAGAAGATCTTCAAGAACATGTCTAAACGTGCTGCCGATATGATGAGAGACGATATTGAGGCGATGCCGCCAGTCAAAGTCTCTGATGTTGAAGCGGCTCAGAAAGAGATTTTGGGTATCGCGAGGAAGATGGCAGACAGTGGCGAAATTATGCTGTCTGGTGGCGCCGACGAGTTCCTTTAATACAGAAATCTCAAAAGCCCCACACTGTTGGGGCTTTTCTTTATCCAATCTCGAACCACAGATTAACTCAGTTTAACTGCTTGAATTCACAATACAGTTAAGCCACTCATAGATAGGTACTGATATGTCAGGTGATAGAAAACGCGGCTTCCTTCGCCCTGAAGAAGATAATACGGTTGCCCAACCTCAGAAATGGGGGCTGCCTGACTACACCTCTGACGTGAGCAAACAAGCCAAAGAAACCGCTTTTAACTACGACCCTAGTTGGATGCCAACGGTTGAAGAAGCCATTGAAGATGAAGAGCTGGTTCTGACTGAAGAGCAAATCGAGCTGATTAAACAAGGCGCTTATCAGGAAGGGCTGCATCAAGGCCAAGAGGCGGGCTTTAAGCAAGGCTATGAAAAAGGCAAAGAAGAAGGTTTTGCTGCCGGTCACGAAGAAGGCAACGAAGCCGGCAAGCTTGAAGGCGTAACCGCGGGTCAAGAGTACATTCAACAGCAGGTGGCCGTCTTCATGGGGCTGGCAAACCAGTTCGCTCAACCATTAGAGTTGATGAACGCTCAGGTGGAGAAGCAATTGGTCGACATGGTGCTTACCATGGTCAAAGAAGTGGTTCATGTTGAAGTGCAAACCAACCCACAAATCATATTAGATACCGTTAAAGAATCGGTAGAGTCGTTGCCGATTTCTGGTCACGCAATCACATTGAAACTCAATCCGGAAGATGTGGCGATCATTCGCTCTGCGTATGGCGAGACTGAATTGGACTGCCGTAATTGGACGCTGGTCGCAGAGCCAGCACTCAACCGTGGTGATGTACAAATTGAAGCGGGTGAGTCGAGCGTTAACTACCGCATGGAAGATCGTGTAAAGAACGTTATTCAAAATTTCTGCGGCGCAAATCGTCACCAAGGTCATGAGTAATGCTTGAGTTAGCGAATCGTCTCAGTCAGTACAAAGTCGAGGGGCTAAAATCGCGACCAATTGCCTCTGGTAAATTAGTACGCGTTGTTGGCTTAACGCTTGAAGCGACCGGCTGTAAAGCGCCAATCGGCAGTTTGTGTTTAGTCGAAACCATGTCTGGTCAGATGGAAGCCGAAGTCGTCGGTTTCTCTGGCGATAACCTATTTTTGATGCCGAGTGAGCAAATCACCGGGATCTTACCTGGCGCTCGCGTCACGCCAATGACTACCGAAAGTGGTATCCCTGTTGGAATGGAACTGCTCGGTCGAGTGATCGACGGCGTAGGTAATCCACTCGACGGTTTAGGTCCAATCTATACAGAGCAACGCGCTTCATTTAATGCGGAGCCAATCAACCCGTTAGCTCGTAAACCGATTTCTGAACCACTCGATGTCGGCTTGAAAGCGATTAATGGTTTGCTAACCGTGGGTAAAGGGCAACGTATCGGTCTGTTTGCTGGCTCTGGTGTCGGTAAATCCGTAACTCTGGGCATGATGACTCGAGGCACAACTGCGCAAGTAGTGGTCGTAGGCCTAATCGGTGAGCGTGGACGAGAAGTTAAAGAATTTATTGAAGAGATTCTTGGTGAAGATGGCCGTAAGCGTTCGGTTGTTGTTGCCGCTCCTGCCGACTCATCACCATTGATGCGCTTAAAAGGCTGTCAAACCGCGTTGGCTGTCGCCGAGTACTTCCGCGACCAAGGCTTAGATGTTCTGCTACTCATGGATTCATTGACCCGTTTTGCTCAAGCTCAGCGTGAAATTGCTCTGTCTGTGGGTGAGCCGCCAGCAACCAAGGGCTATCCGCCATCAGTCTTCGCTAAGCTTCCTGCGCTGGTGGAACGAGCAGGTAACGGCAATGATGAACAAGGTTCTATCACGGCTTTCTTTACCGTGTTAACCGAAGGCGATGACCTCCAAGATCCGATTGCCGATGCATCGCGAGCGATTCTCGATGGTCACGTTGTGTTATCTCGTGAGATGGCCGATGCCGGTCACTACCCAGCGATTGACGTTGAGAAATCCGTCAGTCGTGTTATGCCGCAAATCACCACTGAAGAACATGTCTTGATGTCGAAAGCGGTAAGGCAAGTGCTGTCTATCTGCCGTAAAAACCAAGATTTGGTGTCGATTGGTGCTTACAAGCCAGGAACGGATCCAGCAATCGATAGTGCCTTCACGTTGAAACCAAAACTGGATGAGTACTTGCAGCAGAAGATGAAAGAGACCGTCCCATACGACATGTGCGTCAACATGTTGAAACATGTATTGGGTGGCTAACGGGTGAATAAGGTTAGTCATGGATAACGCATTAGAATTTTTGCTCGATCAAGCCAAAGATCAAGAGAACCAAGCGGTACTTGCGCTCAACAAAGCGAACTCTGAGCTGCAAGGCTACTATGAGCAGGTTGCGCAGATTGAAAAGTATCGACTGGATTACTGTCAGCAGCTCGTTGACCGCGGCAAGGCAGGCTTAACGGCGAGCCAATATGGTCACTTGAACCGCTTCTTAACTCAGTTGGATGAAACATTATCCAAACAGAGAGAAGCCGAGCACCACTTTAAAAATCAAGTCGACAACTGCCAAGGCTACTGGATGGAGTTACGCAAAAAACGTAAATCCTACGAGTGGTTGATGGAGAAAAAGCAGAAAGAGAAAGCAAAGCTGCAAGATCGAAGAGAACAAAAGCAAATGGATGAGTTTTCGACTCTGTTATACAGCCGAAAGAAGATGTGATCCTAAGCCACGAATGACGTCAGTGCTGTTCTCTATATTGTGAAAACCGAACTTATAGGCATGTTTCTTGCTCCGTTTTATATAAAATTGCGCGTTATGCCCACCAAAGGCATGAAAAGCATCCGACTTTCTTTTTGTTGCCTGATTCATGGCAGCAAAGCTAGTAGATAGAGCTTGTATATATGAATGTTAGTCTTTCCTCAAATTCAGCGACCAACAAAATGTCATCGTTGTTGGACACCGGTTCTGCCTCTTCCAAGGTAGAAGAAACCGGCGACTCTAAAGGTTTCTTTGAGTCCTTCAAAGAAGCGCTCGGCTTTGAAGAAAGTGACAGTAAAGTCGCAGCAAAAGACACAGAAAGCACTGCGAAACCTGATACTAAACAGACATCTACCGAAGGTGAAGCGTCAGCCGAAGCGAACAAAGGTGATTCCGCTGAATCAAAGGCTACTGACGAAGTGAGCGAAGCGCAAAGCAAGCAAGCAGCTTCAGAAGTAGAAGGCGAGAAAGCTGCTGATAAAACATCAGCAGAGGCTGCGTCTGGATCTGAGGCTCAGCTCAAAGCCAATTCGGGCACTGATAGCACTGTCGCTGATAAGACTGTTGCAGATAAGGCAGATGGTAAAGATGCGCAGGATACGACTAACGAGTCTAAAGAACATATTGCTCAATCCCAAACTCAGGGTCCATCAGCGGTAGATGGTGCTACGCAGGCATCGCAAGCCAATGCAGCGATGAGCGAAGGCAATAAATTGCTTGGTCAATTGGATGAGGCAAACAAAACCCTAAATCAAGCGCCAAACGGCAAAGGCTTGCCTCAGCAAGGTCAGGTAGAACAAGCCCAAGGTAATATCACCGGTGCTTCTGTTGCAGGAGTTTCCGTTACGGATAAGGCGACACAACAAGCTAAGGCTGCAAATCAGGAGAAGAGCCTTGAAGTCGATTCTGAAATCGCTGTACTTACCGGAGGTAAGGGTGTTTCTCAGCTAACTGATACTGAAATTCGACAGTTGATGGATAAAGGCGTCACTCCAGAACAAATTGAAGCCAGTATGAGCCGAGAGCTGAGCCAAAAGAATGCAGCTAGTGCGGTTGCTGCCGAGCAGAGCCAAGCATTGTCAGCCGTGGATATTGAACTGGCAAAGCAAGTAGATGCCCATACCAAAGCGCTAAACCAATTGAATGGACAAATCGAATCAGAGCAGTCTGTTGTCGATAGCTTGCTTGATAAGCAACAAAGTGGCGCTAAGTTGACGGTTGATGAGCAAGCCGCTTTGGCTAAAGCGACCTCTAACCTAGACTTGTTGAATCAACAGCTCGCTAACGTTCAACAACAAGTAACAGCTTTGCTAAGTCAAGCTCCGGCTGCGAACAGTGCGTCTGGTGAACCCACTGCTATCGATTGGGATAATACGGATTCAAGCGAAACTAAAGCCTTAGCTGCGGCAGCATCAACAGCAGCTGTAGCGACGGCTACACAACAAGTGTCAGCGCAGGCCGCTTCTCAATCAGCAAACAATGCTCTTACGGACAAGGCGGCAATGCTGCACGCCAATAATGCACATGCAGCCCAACAGGCCGCAGCTCAGCAAGCTAATGTGGCTTCACCTCAGCAGCAAGCAACGTTGGATCCAGCTTTAACCGCGCAAGGAATGGCGATGAATGCAACGCCAGCTGCCACAAAAGCAGGCTCGACTGATACGCTTCTTAAAGCGGGCGCCGGTGCAGCAGCACTGTCTGGTTTGGGTAAAGCGGGTGCTAAAGAAGATTCTAAAGATTCGACCTTTGCTCAGCAGATCGCTTCTGCGGCTGGTGCACAAGGTACGGCAACGGTGGGTTCAGCACCTACGCGAGCTGAAATTCAAGCTGCTCAACAAGCGCCCTTACAGCTCACCAAAGAGCTAGCCAATGAGCAAGTGGCTGAAAAAGTACAAATGATGATGTCTAAGAACCTTAAGAACTTGGACATTCGTCTCGACCCACCAGAATTGGGCCAAATGAAAATCCGCATGACCATGAATAATGACGTGGCAAACGTGCACTTTACGGTGAGTAATCAGCAAGCGAGAGATGTGATTGAACAAACCTTACCTCGCTTGAGAGAGATGCTTGCTCAGCAAGGTCTGCAGCTTGCCGATTCGTCTGTTCAACAACAGAACTCCGGTCAGGGACAAGATAGATACAACAATGGTGAGCAACAATCCGGCGCTAACCGCACAAATGATACGCAAGGTGATGAAAACCTTGATAGTGACAGCAATCTTGAATTGAATGTCGCATCAAAGCGTGATGGAATTAGTTATTATGCCTAATATCAGGCTAAGAACGCTTGGTTAATAGAAAAAACCAGTTAATAAAAAGAACCATCAGTTAATCGCAAGAACAGGAAGTTAGAGTAAGATATGGCCGAAGAACAAGATGCACCTAAAGGGAAGAGCAAGCTCCTTATAATTATTATTGCCGTAGTTGTGTTACTGCTTGGTATAGGTGGTGCGCTGTACTTTTTCTTAGGTTCTGACGATAGCGCCTCTGAATCTCAGTCTCAGCCAGCAACGGCTGTGGTCGCTGCAGAGCCGGTTATGTATGTTAATATTCCTCAGCCCTTCTTGTTTAATGTGACAGGTGACAAAAAAGATCGCCTAGTTCAGATAAAAGCACAGCTCATGGTACGTGGCAGTAAGAATGAAGACCTGGCTCGTTACCACTCTCCACTTGTAGAAAGTACGCTACTGGCCACGTTCGCTTCGGCAACGGTTGATCAATTGCGCTCACCAACAGGCCGCGTGGAACTGCGTAATAAGGCAACAGAAGATATTAAAGCAAGCCTGGCTCAAGCTGTTGGCCAGCCTGTGATTGAAAAAGTGTTATTCACTGACTTCGTAATTCAATAGGTAATTTGTGACCGATTTATTAAGCCAAGACGAAATTGATGCGCTGTTACATGGCGTTGATGATGTTGAAGAAGTTGAAGATGTCTTAGAAACCGAAAATGACAATGCGGTCAATTTCGACTTCTCATCTCAAGATCGAATCGTCCGTGGTCGAATGCCGACCCTTGAACTTATTAACGAGCGCTTCGCACGTCATATGCGTATCAGCTTGTTTAATATGTTACGTAAAACGGCTGAAGTGTCGATCAACGGCGTACAGATGATGAAGTTTGGTGAGTACCAAAACACATTGTATGTACCCACCAGTTTAAACATGGTTCGTTTCCGTCCATTGAAAGGTACGGCACTCATCACCATGGAAGCTCGTCTGGTTTTCATTCTCGTAGAGAACTTTTTTGGCGGTGATGGTCGTTTCCACGCCAAGATTGAAGGTCGTGAATTCACGCCTACTGAAAGACGAATCATTCAGTTACTGCTGAAAATTGTTTTTGAAGATTACAAAGAAGCTTGGTCGCCAGTGATGGGGGTTGAGTTTGAATACTTGGATTCCGAAGTGAACCCAAGTATGGCGAACATTGTGAGCCCAACCGAAGTGATTGTTGTGAGTTCGTTCCACATTGAAGTGGATGGCGGTGGTGGTGACTTCCACGTTGTCATGCCTTACTCCATGGTTGAGCCGATCCGTGAACTGCTTGATGCGGGTGTTCAATCAGACAAGATGGAAACCGATGTTCGTTGGAGTACCGCACTGCGTGATGAGATCATGGATGTGCCCGTCAATTTCCGCGTGAATTTGCTAGAGCAAGATATTTCCCTTCGTGATCTGATGGAGCTGCGCCCTGGTGATGTTATCCCAATGAACATGCCTGAGCACGCAACCATGTTTGTCGAAGAACTGCCGACTTATCGTGTGAAAATGGGCCGTTCTGGTGAGAAGCTTGCAGTACAGATTTCGGAAAAAATTCAAAGACCACATGTGGTTAAAACTGATCTCGCTTTTCTAGGTAAAGACTTATTGTCTGAGCTCGAAAACAGTGATGATGACGACGAATAGTAAAATAGATAAAAGTATAGGAATTGGTAATGGAACCTAGTGAAGATCAAAAGCTAGCAGACGAATGGGCTGCAGCACTTGGTGAAGATCCTTCAGCGCCGTCAATTGATGTTGATGATGTGCTTGCGGCACCACTTGATGAGCTAACCGATTCATCATCTCCGATTTCTGAAGATGAGCGTCGTAAGCTGGATACCATTATGGATATCCCCGTGACTATTTCGATGGAAGTTGGCCGCTCTCAGATCAGTATCCGTAATTTACTTCAGTTGAACCAAGGTTCGGTTGTTGAGCTAGATCGAATCGCTGGTGAGTCACTAGACGTGATGGTCAACGGAACTCTGATTGCTCACGGTGAAGTGGTTGTAGTAAACGACAAGTTTGGTATTCGTTTGACTGACGTTATTAGCCAGACAGAACGAATTAAGAAGCTGCGTTAATGAGCTTTTTGTCTCAAAGACTTGCGGGCTCTTTTCTCGGAATGACAGGTTTGTTACGAGGAATCTTGGGAGTAGGGCTATTAACGGCTCCTTCCATTGCCTTTGCAGCAACACCGCCTTCTCTCGATTTAGCGACCACCTTTGGGTCGCTAATTTTCGTTATAGCCTTCATTTTATTTATTGCTTGGCTACTCAAGCGAATGCAAGTACCTGCGATGTCGAATCAACAAGGTTTGGCGATTGTTAGGCAAATCCCTGTTGGTACTAAAGAGCGTATCGCTATTGTGCAAGCGGGTGATGAACAGTTCTTGGTAGGGATTACCACACAATCGATTCAGCTGATCTCTAAGCTCGATAAACCTCTTACTCAGGAGATGCTGGAAAAAAGTACATTTTCAAGTCAGCTTTCCCAGCTAATAAAAAAAGATGCAAACAAGTAACGGACTTTTGAACTCCTCTTACTTTCACCAAGCCGGAGCTTTCCGAGCGGTGAAAGTGTGGTTGGTTCAGCTTATTCTCCTATGCTCAATCGTATTCAGTGTGTCGGTATTTGCACAAGCTGAAGACGGCACCGTCATTCCTGCGAATACCGCTGGCTCGGAATCGGTCACTATCAGCACGATGGAACAAGACCAAGCCAAATCGACAACCATGACCACGGGCAGCTTGACTGGCAATGGTGGCGGCATACCTGCCTTTACCATGACAACCAATGCCAATGGCGGTGAAGACTACTCGATTAACCTGCAAATTCTCGCGTTAATGACCATGCTTGGCTTCTTGCCGGCGATGGTGATTTTGATGACATCGTTCACTCGTATTGTGGTTGTGATGTCTATCTTGCGTCAGGCGATGGGTCTACAACAAACACCGTCTAACCAAGTCATTATTGGTATCGCGATATTCTTGACCTTCTTCATCATGTCGCCAGTGATCAATCAAGTTAACGAACAAGCAGTTCAGCCTTATCTTAATGAACAGATATCGGCACGACAGGCATTTGATGTTGCCCAAAAACCGATTAAATCCTTCATGCTCAAGCAGACTCGAATCAAAGATCTTGAAACCTTTGTTGAGATTTCTGGCGCGGAAGTGACTAACCCTGAAGATGTTTCGATGGCGGTTCTGATTCCAGCATTTATCACATCGGAATTAAAAACGGCTTTCCAAATCGGATTTATGCTGTTCTTGCCTTTCCTAATCATCGACTTGGTGGTGGCATCGGTATTGATGGCTATGGGTATGATGATGTTGTCACCGATGATTGTATCGCTGCCGTTTAAGTTGATGCTGTTTGTTCTTGTTGATGGCTGGAACTTGATACTCTCCACACTCGCCGGCAGTTTTGCCTTGTAGCTGGGGGAATAATGAATCCTGAAATATTCGTAGAGTTGTTCCGAGATGCCCTTTGGATGGTATTAATCATGGTTTGCGCCATCATTATTCCTAGCCTGCTGATCGGTTTGGTTGTGGCTGTTTTCCAAGCTGCGACCTCAATCAACGAACAAACCCTGAGTTTCCTGCCGCGTTTGATCGTAACTTTGTTGGCGTTGATGCTATTCGCACACTGGATGACCCAGATGATGATGGAGTTCTTTTTTGAGCTCATCGAACGCTTGCCGCAAGTTCTGTATTAAACCGATATGGAATACCCAACGAGCCTTGTACTAGAGTGGTTAGCCAATTATTTTTGGCCATACACTCGCATCTCAGCGATGCTGATGGTGATGACGGTAACAGGGGCACGCTTCGTGTCGCCGCGTATTCGTCTGTATTTAGGCTTGGCGATCACTTTTGCGGTGATGCCTGCGATTCCGGCCGTTCCCAAAGAGATTGAACTTCTGTCCTTTCAAGGCTTCCTGACTGTCTTCGAGCAAATTGTGATTGGCGCGGCCATGGGTTTTGTTACCCAGTTCATGATTCAAACCTTTGTTATGCTGGGTCAGATCCTCGGTATGCAATCGAGCTTGGGTTTTGCATCAATGGTCGACCCGGCTAACGGGCAAAATACGCCGGTACTTGGTCAGCTGTTCATGCTGCTAGCGACCATGTTTTTTTTGGCGACCGATGGTCACTTGAAAATGCTGCAGCTGGTGGTGTTTAGTTTTAAGACCTTGCCGATTGGCAGTGGCTCTCTAACCTCTGTGGATTTTCGAGAGCTCGCGTTGTGGCTCGGCATCATGTTCAAAACGGCATTAGCGATGTCATTGTCGGGGATTATTGCGCTGCTAACGATTAACCTTTCTTTTGGTGTAATGACGCGTGCGGCACCTCAATTAAACATCTTTTCTTTGGGTTTTGCATTTGCGCTACTCGTGGGTCTGTTACTTTGTTGGTACATCCTTGGCGGCTTATATAGTCACTATGAGCTATTTTGGATGCAGGGCGAACAACAGATATGTCGTCTAATCCGGTTAGATTGCTAGGAGACTGAAATGGCAGAGTCAGACGGTCAAGAACGCACAGAAGACGCCACGCCCAAACGCTTGCAACAGGCCAAAGAGAAAGGGCAGGTTGCAAGGTCAAAAGAGCTAGCGTCAGCGTCGGTACTTATTGTCGGTGCAATTGCATTAATGTGGTTTGGCGAATCGATGGCGAAGGCTTTGTTCGAGGCCATGCAACGTCTGTTCTCTTTGAGTCGCGACGAAATTTTTGACACTAACAAACTCCTAGAAATCGCTGGTGGTGCACTGGTGAACCTGCTGTTCCCGCTGTTTTTGATACTGATAACCTTGTTTGTTGCTGCCGTCATCGGCGCTGCGGGTGTCGGTGGGATTAACTTCTCAATGCAAGCAGCAATGCCTAAGGCGTCTAAGCTCAACCCACTCAGTGGCATCAAGCGTATGTTTGGCCTGCAAAGCTGGGTTGAACTGCTCAAGTCTATTCTTAAAGTAGCGCTCGTATCGGGGATGGCGATTTATCTGATTCAAGCCTCTCAGCATGATTTAATGCAGCTGAGTATGGATGTGTACCCACAGAACATCTTCCATGCCTTGGATATCTTGCTCAATTTCATCCTGTTGATCAGTTGCTCGCTGCTTATTGTGGTGGCGATTGATATCCCGTTCCAGATCTGGCAACACGCCGATCAATTGAAGATGACCAAACAAGAAGTCAAAGACGAATTCAAAGACACTGAAGGTAAGCCGGAAGTGAAAGGCCGAATTCGTATGCTTCAAAGGGAAGCGGCTCAGCGTCGCATGATGGCAGACGTTCCTCAAGCGGATGTGATTGTGACCAACCCGGAACACTTTTCAGTGGCGCTGCGCTATAAGCAGAATCAAGACAAAGCACCAATTGTGGTTGCTAAAGGTGTCGACCACATGGCGATGAAGATCCGAGAGATTGCGCGTGCAAACGACATCTATATAGTTCCAGCGCCGCCATTGGCGAGGGCGCTTTATCACACCACTGAGCTAGAACAACAAATTCCTGACGGTCTGTTTACGGCAGTTGCACAAGTGCTTGCATATGTTTTCCAGCTTAAACAGTACCGAAAACGAGGTGGTGAGCGACCAAAACTGCAAGATTCTAATATGCCGATCCCACCTGATTTACGTCATTAGATCAATTGCTTGAGCTCTGCGTGATGAACCCTGATAATAGCGAGCTAGCTAATCTTCCTTTTATAGAGGTGATGGCGATAATTTGACGTGAGATGTTGGTACAGTGTTTGCTGTAGTAGCCTGAACATTATAAGCCCATAGCAAACAGCCCTGACTAAGACCTAATCCACTTGTTCAGAGAGCTACAACATAGCGAAACTGTCTAGATTTATGAAATTCTCCCTGCCTTTTGCGGACAAGCTACCTAAAATCCCTAACCGTGCCATGCCTGCGATTGGTGCACCTATTATGGTACTTGCAACGCTTGCTATGGTGGTGTTGCCCATTCCAGCTTTCTTGTTGGATATGTTCTTCACCTTCAACATTGCACTGTCTATGGTTGTGCTACTGGTCTCGGTATATACCCGCAGGCCTTTAGACTTCGCTGCATTCCCAACCGTCCTGCTGATTGCGACTCTACTTCGATTGGCCTTGAACGTTGCTTCGACACGTGTGGTATTGCTTCATGGTCATGAAGGTGGCGACGCGGCCGGTAATGTGATTGAAGCCTTCGGTAACGTGGTTATCGGTGGTAACTATGCGGTAGGTCTAGTGGTGTTCTTGATTCTTATGATCATCAACTTCATGGTTGTAACCAAAGGTGCGGGTCGTATCTCGGAAGTAAGCGCGCGTTTCACGTTAGACGCCTTACCGGGTAAACAGATGGCAATCGATGCCGACTTGAACGCAGGTTTGATCGACCAAGACCAGGCGCGTCTGAGACGTTTTGAAGTAACCAAAGAAGCTGACTTCTACGGTTCGATGGACGGTGCTTCTAAGTTTGTTAAAGGCGATGCGATCGCTGGTATCTTAATCTTATTCATCAACATCATTGGTGGCTTGAGCATTGGTATGGCTCAGTTTGATCTTGGTTTTGGTGAAGCAATCGAAATCTACACGCTACTGACTATCGGTGATGGTCTGGTTGCACAAATTCCATCTCTATTACTGTCTATTGCAGCTGCGATGATGGTAACGCGCCAAAATACTGATGAAGATATGGGTGAGCAACTTGTCTTCCAGATGTTCGACAATCCAAAAGCCTTGATGATCACCGCCGCCATCCTTGGCATCATGGGTATTGTTCCGGGTATGCCACATTTCTCGTTCTTGAGCCTTGCCATCGTTGCAGGCGCGGGGGCGTATTACATCGATAAAAAGAACAAGAAGAAGGCGGAAGAGCCTAACCTTCCGGCGACAGTTGAAGCGAATGGAGAAGTAGGCTCTCAGAAGGAGCTCTCTTGGGATGATGTTCAACCTGTCGATATTATTGGTTTAGAAGTGGGTTACCGTTTAATTCCTTTGGTTGATAGAGACCAAGGTGGTGAATTGCTTGAACGCGTTAAAGGTGTGCGTAAAAAGCTGTCTCAAGACTTTGGTTTCTTGATCCCAGCGGTACACATTCGCGATAACCTAGAACTGACACCAAACAGCTACCGTATTACCCTGATGGGTGTTGCTGTGGGTGAAGCTGAGATTAAGCCAGACATGGAGCTCGCGATTAACCCGGGCCAAGTCTATGGCATGATCGATGGCGAGCCGACGATTGACCCTGCCTTTGGCCTTGAAGCGGTTTGGATTCGTGAAGAGCAGCGTGAACACGCACAAGCTCTAGGTTATACCGTTGTAGATTCTTCTACAGTACTGGCGACACACCTTAGCCAGCTGCTAACCAACAACGCATCGCAGCTCATTGGCCACGAAGAAGTTCAGAACTTACTTGAGATGCTCAGCCGCTCAACACCTAAGCTGGTGGAAGGTTTTGTACCGGATCAATTGCAGTTGGGTGTGGTTGTGAAAGTGCTACAGAACCTGCTGAATGAAGCGATTCCAATTCGTGACATTCGAACCATAGTCCAAACTTTGTCGGAGTATTCAGGTAAGAGTCAAGAACCTGACATACTTACTGCAGCGGTTCGCATCTCATTGAAACGATTAATTGTTCAGGAAATCAATGGTATAGAGCCCGAGTTACCAGTGATAACCTTGATTCCTGAGCTGGAACAAATCTTGCATCAAACCATGCAGGCATCCGGCGGAGAATCTGCTGGTATTGAACCTGGTTTAGCCGAACGTTTACAGACCTCTCTCAGCCACGCTACACAAGAGCAAGAGCTGAAAGGTGAGCCCGCGGTACTATTGACCTCTGGCGTGTTGCGTTCGACTCTGGCTAAGTTCGTGAAGAACACGATCCCAAGCTTGCGAGTCTTGTCTTACCAAGAAATACCGGACGAAAAGCAGATACGTATAGTACAAGCTGTTGGTAATTAAGCCGCCTAATTAGAACGGACAATCGAATTGAAAATTAAACGATTTTTTGCAAAAGATATGCGAACGGCTCTGCTCCAAGTTAAAGAAGAACTTGGTTCAGAAGCGGTGATCATGTCTAACAAAAAGGTCGCAGGTGGCGTGGAAATTGTTGCCGCTATTGATGGCGAATCCAGCCCGTCGACAGCGAGCCAGAGATTAAATAAACCTCAGCAGCCTGCACAAAGCCAATATACGCAAATGGCCGCGCCCGCAGCTCCTGCTGGGCGACGTCAACTAGACGATGACAAGGTTAGCCTACAGTCGAATGTTGAAGGTGGACGCTCAATGACTAAGCGCTTTGCGAATATGCTTAAGCAATACAGTCATGGCGCCGATGATGAGCCACAGCATCGTGCAGAAAATGAAGATTCATTGTCAGCATTGCTCAATCGCCAATCAAGCACGGGCCATAAGCCTCATAGTCATCAGACTCAAAGCAATTTGCAGTCTCATGGCCATCAGCAATCTCACGGTAACCAACAGTCTCACGGAAATCTTGATTCTGCATTTGCTCGTGAAACGGGTTTGTCTAAGTTGATTGCTGAAGACCGCAGAGTAGAGCGCCCGACACCTCGCTTGGATCCTACCCGTTATGATCGTGGTCGAGAGAACACTCAGTCCAAAGGTTCTGATACTGAAATGGAAACGATGCGCGAAGAGATGACCTCAATTCGTCGTCTGTTAGAGCATCAAGTTTCTGGGTTGATGTGGCAAGAAGTTGAGCGCCGTGAACCACTGAGAGCCATGCTTATTAAGCGCCTTGAACGTATGGGTGTATCTGCAGAGCTTGCCGATCAAATGGCTTGCTACATTCCTGAAGATACTAAACCTGCACGTGCATGGAAGGCTCTGTTAGCTCTGGTTGCTGACCAAATCTCCGTTACACAAAAAGATATTTTAAAACGCGGGGGTATTGTGGCTCTACTTGGCCCAACCGGCGTGGGTAAAACAACGACGGTTGCAAAGCTAGCTGCACGTGCTGCCATGGAATATGGCGCTGATAACGTCGCACTAGTGACAACTGACACATATCGTATAGGTGCACATGAGCAGTTATCGATCTACGGCCGAATTATGGGTTGTCCTGTAAGAGTTGCTAAAGATTCTAGCGAACTGGCCGATGTAATATATCAGTTACGTAATCGTCGCCTGATTCTGGTCGATACTGCAGGCATGGGACAACGAGATGTTCGCCTATCTGAGCAGTTAGACACATTGATGCAAGAGAGTGGTTCCGTTATCAATAGCTACCTTGTGTTGCCTGCAACCGCGCAACGCAAAGTGCTGCAAGAAACAATTGAACACTTTAGAAGAATCCCGTTGTCGGGATGCATCATGACTAAGCTGGATGAATCCCTAAGTCTAGGTGAATTCATCAGTGTCGTAATACAAAATGCATTACCAGTTGCTTACATAGCAAATGGTCAACGAGTTCCTGAAGATATCGTTATAGCTCAGCCAAAGTACATGATTGCTAAGGCTAATGAGCTATTAGAAAAATCTACAGAGAATGAACCTCATTACTGGAATAGCGATTCTGAAGGGCTCTAGGCGGCGGATAAATATGAATGAAAATATGATACATGACCAAGCTAGCGGCCTCCGTCGCTTAACCAAGCCTTCACTCACAAAAGTTATCGCTGTAACCGGTGGTAAGGGAGGCGTTGGTAAATCTAATGTGACGTTAGGTATGGCTATTTGCATGGCGCGCCAAGGCAAAAAAGTCATGGTGCTAGATGCCGATTTAGGACTAGCGAACGTCGATATCATGCTAGGTATTCGTTCTAAACGAAACCTTGGGCATGTGTTGGCTGGCGAATGTGAACTTAAGGATGCGATTGTCGAAGGGCCGCACGGAATTAAAATTATTCCAGCGACATCGGGCACTCAAAGCATGACTGAACTTTCACACGCACAGCATGCTGGTTTGATTCGCGCATTCGGTTCGCTTGAAGACGAGATGGATATCTTGTTGGTTGATACCGCAGCCGGTATTTCGGACATGGTGATCAGCTTCTCAAGAGCGGCGCAAGACGTGGTTGTCGTGGTATGTGATGAACCTACCTCGATCACGGATGCATATGCTTTGATTAAGCTTTTAAGCAGAGAACACCAAGTTCAGCGATTCAAAGTTGTTGCAAATATGGTCAGAAGCTACCGCGAAGGCCGAGAATTATTTGCAAAGTTGACTTTGGTCACAGAGCGCTTCTTGAATGTGAGCCTCGAACTCGTAGCATGTATTCCTTTAGATGATAAAGTACGTCAATCAGTCAAGAGACAGAAAATCGTAGTCGATGCGTTTCCTCGCTCTCCAGCTGCATTGGCAATCAGCTCTTTGGCTAACAAAGCCTTGACCTGGCCAATACCAAAAACACCGAGCGGACACTTGGAGTTCTTTGTTGAAAGGCTGCTGAATCGTACTGAATTTATAGAGGAACCATTTGGTGAATAAAGCGCTTACTTACGACCAACACGCTAATCACAATAGCCAACAGGCTTTTTTTGAGAAGTACTCTGTGTTGGTTAAACGTATCGCTCATCACTTGTTGGGGCGATTACCGCCTAATGTATTGGTTGATGACTTAATTCAAGCTGGCATGATCGGCTTGATTGAAGCGCAACAAAACTATGATGGTACCAAAGGCGCAAGCTTTGAGACGTATGCTGGTATTCGGATTCGCGGGGCAATGTTGGATGACATTCGCCGTGGGGACTGGGTGCCGAGATCGGTTCATAAGAACAATCGAGAAATCAGCAGTGCAATTGCGGAATTAGAGGGTATCCTCAACCGCGACCCGAGTGATGCCGAAGTGGCAAAACACATGGGGCTCAGTTTAGAGCAGTATCACAGTGCTTTAACTGACATTAATTGCTCAAGACTGGTTGGAATTGAAGATTTAGGCGTCTCAGATGATGTAATATCTCCGAATGAAGACTCTCAAGATAATACGCCTTTTCAAGGGGTTGCTGATGAGTCATTCCGCCAAGCTTTGATCGATTCGATAAAACAACTTCCGGAAAGGGAAGGCCTTGTGCTTTCGCTTTATTACGACGAAGAACTCAATTTAAAAGAGATTGGGGAAGTGTTAGGTGTCAGCGAATCTCGTGTCAGCCAAATACTGAGCCAATCTATGCAGCGTTTACGCACTAAGTTAAGTGCTTGGACACAGAACGACTAACAACACTGATCCTATTCAGTGGAGGCTAATTTGAACAAAAACATGAAAATTCTCATTGTTGATGATTTTTCAACGATGCGCCGAATTGTTAAAAACCTACTTCGCGATTTAGGTTTCAACAACACTCAAGAAGCAGATGATGGCTTGACCGCGTTACCTATGCTGAAAAAAGGCGAATTTGATTTCGTGGTAACTGACTGGAACATGCCAGGCATGCAAGGGATTGACCTGCTTAAACACATTCGCGCAGACGCAGAACTTAAGCACCTTCCAGTGCTTATGATAACAGCTGAAGCGAAGCGTGAGCAGATCATCGAAGCTGCGCAAGCGGGTGTTAATGGTTACATTGTGAAGCCTTTCACTGCTGCAACGCTGAAAGAGAAACTTGATAAGATTTTTGATCGCTTATAAGCATCAATAAATTTAGGCACTTCTAGGTAAACACTGACTGATAAGTTATCTGTTTATCTCGATAGCCTAAGCGCACAAAGTATGCGGAGTAAGGCCGAATTCAGGATGATTTCATTAGAACAAGCAAAAAAATTAGTAGAGCTGCTTGAGAACGATGAGCAGCAAAATGCTGATTCTCTTGTGAGAAGCATTTATGAAGATAACTTTAGTCTTCAAGACAATCCAATGCTTCAAGAAATAGGAAGTCTGACACGCGACCTCCACGACTCTTTGACTCAATTCAATTTCGATGAACGCATCAGCGTTATCGCAAATGACGAAATCCCTGATGCAAGGGATCGCCTTCAGTATGTCATTGATAAAACGGAAGTTGCGGCAAATAAGACGATGGACGCTGTCGATCGCTGTATGCCAATCGCAGACAACCTACACGAGTGTTTACTTCAAGTAAGGCCTCAATGGAATGAACTGATGCATGGCCGCATTGAGCTGGCACAATTTAAAGCTTTATGTCACCGCATTGATGGATTGCTTGTCCAAGTAGAAGGCGACAGTACTGAACTACGCGGACAATTGACTGAAATCTTGATGGCTCAGGATTTCCAAGATTTAACTGGGCAGATAATCAGCAAAGTTATTACCTTGGTGAATGAGGTGGAAGGACGTTTGGTCGAGATTCTCACGGTATTCGGTGCGAATCAAAAAGAGCCAACTCCAGAGTCAGAGAAGAAAGCATCGATTGCGCCTGAAGGTCCAATTATGAACCCAGAAGAGCGCGAAGACGCTGTCGCATCTCAAGATGAAGTCGACGATTTGTTATCCAGTCTTGGATTTTAAAGGTAACGTATGAGCTACGATTTAGACGAAGATATTCTTCAGGACTTTTTAGTCGAAGCAGGAGAGATCCTTGAACTCCTATCAGAACAACTGGTAGAGCTTGAGAATAACCCTGACGACAAAGACCTATTAAATGCTATTTTCCGTGGTTTCCATACAGTAAAAGGTGGTGCTGGTTTCCTAGCATTAACTGAGCTGGTGGATACTTGTCATGGTGCTGAGAATGTGTTCGACATTCTGCGAAACGGCCAACGCAGCGTAACATCAGGTTTGATGGATACCATGCTGCAGGCGCTAGATACAGTCAATGTACAGTTTCGCGCCGTGCAAGATCAGGAACCTTTAGTGCCAGCCGACCAATCTTTATTGGATGAACTTCACCGTCTCTGTAAACCAGAGTCTGCGGATGAAGTGGCACCAGTAGAAGCGCCGGCACCTATTATCCCTGAACCTGTTGTTGCAGCGCCTGAGCCTGTTATTGCTCCGGAACCTACTGCTGAAAGCTCAAACATCAATGCATCTTCAGTCGATGATATCTCTGAAGATGAGTTTGAACGCTTGCTTGATGAGCTTCACGGTAAAGGTGGTTCACCAACAGCGCCTTCTGCACCAACACCGCCGCCAGCACCCGCTGCACCTCAGTCTGTTGCTGACAGTGGTGATATTACTGATGACGAATTTGAAAAGTTATTAGATGAATTGCACGGTGCGGGTAAGAGCCCGACAGCGGCAAGTTCAACGCCTCCTCCACCGCCAACGCCGCCAGCAGCACCTGTTTCGGCGATGTCTGAAGGCGATGATCTGATGACTGACGAAGAGTTCGAGAAGTTACTTGACCAACTACATGGCTCAGGTAATGGACCTTCGATTGAAGAATTGGATGCCGCAACTAAGCCAGCAGAAGTTAAGGCAGTAGCACCTCAAGCTGCGCCTAAACCTGCTGCGCCAGTTGCCGTTAAAGCTGAGCCAAAACCGAGCGCTCCAGCAAAAGCTGAAGTTAAAGTGCCGGCTAAGAAGCAACAAGCTGAAGCGACAGTTCGTGTTGATACATCAACACTGGACACCATCATGAACATGGTGGGTGAACTGGTATTGGTGCGTAACCGACTAGTCAGCCTAGGCCTCAACAGCAACGACGAAGAAATGTCGAAAGCTGTCTCTAACTTAGATGTTGTTACTGCAGACCTTCAAGGTGCGGTAATGAAGACTCGTATGCAGCCGATCAAAAAAGTATTTGGTCGCTTCCCACGAGTTGTCCGTGACCTTGCTCGTAGCTTGAAGAAAGACATCGTTCTTGAAATGCGTGGCGAAGAAACGGACCTTGATAAAAACTTAGTAGAAGCACTTGCTGATCCCCTGATTCACTTGGTGAGAAACTCTGTCGATCATGGTATTGAAATGCCAAACGACCGTGTTGCTGCGGGTAAATCACAAACGGGTAAAGTGATTCTGTCTGCCTCTCAAGAAGGTGACCATATTGAACTGGCTATCGTTGATGACGGTGGCGGTATGGACCCTGATAAGCTTCGTGCTATCGCGGTTAAACGTGGCCTGATGGATGAAGATGCAGCGTCTCGCTTATCAAATAAAGAGTGTTTCAACCTGATTTTTGCTCCTGGCTTCTCAAGCAAAGAGCAGATCTCGGATATCTCTGGTCGTGGTGTGGGCATGGACGTTGTGAAAACAGCGATCAACACACTGAACGGCTCTATTGATATTGATTCAGAAATGGGACAGGGCACCAAGATCACCATCAAGGTTCCACTAACCCTAGCGATTCTACCAACCTTGATGGTCGGTGTTGCCGGTCATCCATTTGCATTGCCATTGGCTTCTGTAAACGAGATCTTCCACCTAGATTTAAGCCGCACAAACGTGGTTGATGGCCAGCTGACGATTATCGTTCGCGATAAGTCTATTCCGTTGTTCTACTTGCAAAACTGGCTTGCTCCTAAAGCGGGTATTGTTGAGCTGCGTAAAGGGCACGGCCATGTTGTTATCGTACAACTTGGTAGCCAACGTGTTGGTTTTGTTGTCGATACGCTTATCGGTCAAGAAGAAGTCGTGATCAAGCCGCTTGATAAGCTTCTGCAAGGCACGCCAGGAATGGCAGGTGCGACAATTACAAGTGACGGACACATTGCATTGATTCTAGATGTGCCGGACTTGTTGAAGCAGTACGCAGCTGCGTCAAGAATTTAATTTAAGGATAAATATGGCGATTAAAGTATTAGTCGTTGATGATTCGAGTTTCTTTCGTCGTCGCGTTAGCGAGATCATCAACTCAGAGGCTCGCCTAGAAGTCATTGATGTAGCAGTAAACGGTAAAGAAGCCGTTGAAAAAGCGAAACAGCTAAGACCTGACGTAATCACGATGGATATTGAAATGCCTGTCATGGACGGTATCACTGCCGTTCGTGCAATCATGGCCACGTCTCCAACGCCTATTTTGATGTTTTCATCGTTAACGCATGATGGAGCGAGAGCAACGTTAGATGCGTTAGATGCAGGTGCTCTCGACTTCCTTCCTAAGAAGTTTGAAGACATTGCACGTAACCGCGACGATGCAGTTGCATTGCTTCAACAGCGTGTGATTCAGATTGCAGCGAAGCGTGCGTTTATGCGCCGTGCTCCTATTGCGCCGAGAGCGACCACTTCAACACCTACGCCATTGCGCCAGCCGATTTCAACAGCAGCTGCGACTTCGACAGCGAAGCCTGCGGTTGCATCAACGGCGAAATTCAGAGCGTCAGGTAAGAAGTATCAATTAACAGCAATTGGTACGTCGACTGGCGGCCCTGTTGCTCTACAGAAGATTTTAACTCGCATCCCTGCTAACTACCCACACCCAATTGTGTTAGTTCAGCATATGCCAGCAACTTTCACTGCTGCTTTTGCTAGTCGATTGAACACCTTGTGCAAGATTGAAGTTCGTGAAGCGCAAGACGGTGATGTGTTAAAACCTGGAGTGGCGTATCTTGCTCCAGGTGGTAAACAGATGATGGTTGATGGCCGAGCAGGGTCTGCACGTCTAAGAATTATCGATGGCGGCGACCGCATGAACTACAAGCCTTGTGTGGATGTCACATTCGGCTCTGCTGCAAAGATCTACGGCGACAAAGTCTTGTCTATGATACTGACCGGTATGGGCGCAGATGGTCGAGAAGGTTCGCGTATGTTGAAAACTGCGGGCTCGACGATTTGGGCACAAGACGAAGATAGTTGTGTTGTATATGGTATGCCTCAAGCTGTAGCAAAAGCTGGCATTTCTACTGAAGACCTCCCTCTAGACCGCATAGCGGAAAGGATCTTGGTTGAAGTTGGGTTAGCTTAGGTAAATCGAAATGATTGTTTGGAGTGTTGCAAACCAAAAAGGTGGTGTTGGTAAAACGACCACGACCGTGACTCTAGCAGGTTTACTTGCGTTGAAGGGGCACCGTGTTCTATTGGTTGATACTGACCCACATGCATCACTGACCACCTATCTGGGGTACGACTCAGATACGGTGGAATCGAGCCTGTTTGATCTGTTCCAGTTGCGTGAGTTTAACGCGCAGACGGTAAGACCTTTGCTTTTACAGACGGAAGTCGAAGGTATCGATATTATTCCTGCCCACATGTCTTTGGCGACATTAGACCGTGTAATGGGAAATCGAAGCGGCATGGGGTTGATCTTGAAACGCGCTTTGGCCGCTTTGAAAGACGACTATGACTATGTGTTGATCGATTGCCCGCCAATTCTGGGTGTGATGATGGTCAATGCATTGGCTGCAAGCGATCGTATATTGATTCCGGTACAAACTGAGTTTTTGGCGATGAAGGGCTTAGAGCGCATGATTCGCACTTTGACCATCATGCAGAAGTCTCGCAAAACACCGTTTAAGGTGACGATTGTCCCGACGATGTACGACAAGCGAACCAAAGCCTCACTGCAAACATTAACGCAGCTCAAAGATGATTATCCAAATCAAGTTTGGACATCTGCTGTGCCGATAGATACTAAGTTTCGAGATGCGAGCCTAAAACGCTTACCAGCATCTCATTTTGCATCGGGTAGCCGTGGTGTATTTGCTTATAAACAGCTGCTTATTTATCTCGAAAGGTTGGCGATAAATGAGCGCGAATAAAGAATCAACATTGGCGCAGCCAAGTCTATCCAGTGAACAAGCACTGGATGACTACTTTACTGCGCTGTTAGGTGATGAAAGCTTTGAATCTGACGATTTTTTTGTTGACGAGTCGAGCGACGAATCACAATCTGAAGAGCCAGAGCCAGAGCCAGAGCCAGAGCCAGAGCCAGAGCCAGAGCCAGAGCCAGAGCGCCAATTTTCGAGTCACCACTCAAGCTACGCAGAAATACGCTCGGCTGAGTTTGAGGTTCCTAACCTTGAAGATGTTCAGAAACTACTGAGTCGTTTAGAGGCGACCAATGTTGTTGATGAACTGAACCTTGATGAGTTGATGGATCAGAACACCCAGAAAATCGCCCAGCAAGCAGACATGCAAATGTTTGATGCCGCGGTTGAGTCTGTTCAAGTGTTCGAAGAGCCAGAGATTCAAGATTGGAATCTTCCAGAACCCGATTTATCAATTGTTGTAGAGCCACCTGTTGAATCGCAGCAAATTGAAGAGTTACAAGCTGAATCGTTGGAGACGGAACAAGTAGAAGTTAAGGCTGTTGAGCCTGAACTTGACGTTCCTGATCCCGAGACAGTTATTGAACCCGAAACTCAAGCAGGAGGTGCTGACCAGTTTACCTCTTGGGAAAGTACGGTTCGCAAAGAAGACTTTCAAGTCTTGTATTTTGATGTAAACGGCGTGACCTTTGCGGTGCCACTTGATGAGCTTGGCGGCATCCATCGCCTTGAAGAGTTAAGTCATATCATTGGTAAGCCAGCTTGGTATTTGGGTTTACAAACCAACCGTGATAGTCAGCTAGATGTGGTCGACACCGCAAAATGGGTGATGTCTGAGAAACTATCAGGTGACGAATACAAAGAAAACTATCAATATATAGTGATGCTTGGAGAGAGCTTGTGGGGCCTGGCGGGCACAGAGCTCAAAGGCACCGAGCTACTTAATACAGACAAAGTACGTTGGCGAGAAATGGCAGGGAAACGCCCATGGCTCGCTGGTATGGTAAAAGAAAAAATGTGTGCTTTGATTCATGTTGAAGCATTAATCGCCATGCTAAACGCAGGGCTAGATGTAAAAGCATTAAGCTAGTAATAAGCATTGGGCTAACAATAAGCATCAAGTTAATAATAGTGGTCGGTAACGACGGCAAGAGGATTATCTATGTCTCATATGAGTGAAGTTGAAGTAAGAAAAGAGCAAACGAATGATGAAGTACTTCAATGGGTGACTTTCCAGCTAGAAGAAGAAACTTACGGCATCAACGTAATGCAAGTACGTGAAGTACTACGTTACAGCGAAATTGCTCCAGTACCGGGTGCTCCAGATTACGTTCTAGGTATTATTAACCTACGTGGTAACGTTGTTACTGTTATCGACACTCGTTCTCGCTTTGGTTTGATGCAAGGTGAAATCACAGACAACACTCGTATCATCGTTATTGAATCTGAGCGTCAAGTAATTGGCATTCTAGTAGATAGCGTTGCTGAAGTGGTTTACCTGCGTTCTTCTGAAATCGACACAACGCCAAGTGTTGGTACTGATGAAAGTGCTAAGTTCATCCAAGGTGTAAGTAACCGAGATGGCAAGCTACTTATCTTAGTAGATCTAAACAAACTACTAAGCGAAGACGAATGGGATGAGATGGCTCACCTGTAATGTTTGAAGCGCTTCCTTTAAGCCCTGTCGCTCTGATATCAGGCGTTGGGGTTTTTACGTTATTTATCCTGATTTTGATTAGCAAAGTAAAACGTGCGATTCAAAAGCAGCTCGATCAGTCACGCCTGCAAGTTCGTAACTTGGACAAAGAGCTTCAAAAATCGAGTAAGCAATTACTTGAGGTTCGCTCTGTTGTGGTTGGCCTTGGCCAGAAAGTGACTGAACAACAAGATCTTATCAAACATTTGAATGAACGTATTGTTGAGCTGGAACATGCGGATACCGATGGACGTTTGTACACACGTGCAACGAAAATGGTTCAGCTTGGCGCTGGGATTAACGAGTTAATTGAAGAATGTGAATTACCCAAAGCAGAAGCTGAGCTGATGATGTCTCTGCAGAACAAGCTTGCTGGTAAAGAGAAAATCCCTTCGTTGAGAAGTAACCCTTCATCGTACGATGATCAACCCGATGCCTCTCGCGATCGCAGAGACCCGCCTCGACGTCGTTAAATTGAGCGCTTAATTCGTATTGAGCAATTGATGTTTATTACGTATTCCTCTTAAAAGAAGCTTCGGCTTCTTTTTTTATGCCTGTCCGATCTATATAGAACGATGTTTATAAGTGCTTGTATCTACGACAATATCTTGTTTGTTGATGAAAATGTGTAAATTGTGATGAGGTGGTAACAGTTTCTTACCGACTTTGTTCTATCGAAAACGCCTAGTCCTGTTTTGTCACCATGTTGGTGTGCTACTATAGCGCTCTCATTACTCGACTAAATTTACCTATGCTAGAAGTCTCAAATTTAACTGCTATTCGTGACGACAGGATTCTGTTTGAATCGTTGTCTTTTCAATTGAAACCAGGTGAGCTGGTTCAAGTTGAAGGTCGTAACGGTACCGGGAAAACGACACTCCTTAGGATTATTACTGGCTTAGGCGATCGCGATGACGGCACTATCTCTTGGGACGGTGAGTCTATTGAATCGAGTCGAGATGTTTATCATCAAAATTTACTTTTTCTTGGTCACCAAACAGGCGTAAAGCGCGAGCTTAGTGCTTATGAGAATCTGAGCTTTTATCAGTCGATTCACAGTGGCGGTACCAGCAAAGAAGAGCTTTACCACGCGCTGGCTCAAGTCGGGCTTGCGGGCAGAGAAGACGTACCAGCGGGGCAACTTTCAGCAGGCCAACAACGCCGAGTTGCGTTGGCTCGCCTTTGGTTGAGCAAGCAAATGTTGTGGATTCTTGATGAGCCGCTGACTGCCATTGATAAGCAGGGCGTGAAAGTTCTCGAATCTCTTTTTTCTCAGCATGCAGACAACGGTGGCATTGTGTTGTTAACCACACACCAAGATATGTTTGCTGATAGCCCGAAACTAAGAAAAATAAAGTTGGGTGAGTAATATGATCTCTTCAATGACCACGATTATCCGACGCGAACTGCTTATCGCGTTTCGACGTCAAGCGGATATCTTTAACCCTTTGTGGTTCTTCATCATTGTTATCACGCTTTTCCCTTTGAGTATTGGCCCAGAGCCAAACCTACTTGCGCGTATTGCTGCGGGTATTGTTTGGGTGGCCGCTTTGCTCTCTGCATTGCTCTCTTTAGAGCGTCTTTTCCGTGATGATTTTCAAGATGGCGCCCTTGAACAGATGATGCTGATGCCAATCCCGTTGCAGTTGGTAGTATTGTCCAAAGTCATAGCACACTGGTTGTTGACCGGGTTACCATTGATTTTAATCAGCCCATTATTGGCTGTTTTGTTGTCTTTAGATTTTGATACATGGCTCTCAGTTGTGTTGACCTTGCTGGTAGGAACACCCGCATTGAGTTTTATTGGTGCGATTGGTGTTGCGTTAACCGTTGGGTTACAGAAGGGCGGAGTCCTGTTAAGCCTGTTAATCTTGCCGCTTTACATCCCCATTTTAATCTTCGCGACGTCAGCAATTGACGCTGCGGCTTTGGGCGTTGCATACAACGGCCAATTGGCGGTGCTTGGGGCAATGTTAATGGGTGCGATGACTATGACGCCTTTTGCGATCAGTGCCGCACTTAGAGTAAGTGTGAACTGATTGGGGTTCCGTTATCGTATAGCCAATGTGAACCAAATGTGTCGATTGGACTCATAGAGTCAATAAAACTGAAAGCAAGACAAATAAAATTATTATAATTATAGCTTTAATAGCTGTAAGCAATATGAAGTAAGAGTGAGATTACAACATGTGGAAATGGCTCCATCCCTATGCCAAAGCAGAAACCTCTTATCAGCTTGCTGGTAAACTTTTGCCATGGTTTTCGATCCTAGCGCTATTGTGTCTATCCGTCGGTACCGTGTGGGGGCTTGCATTTGCGCCTTCTGATTACCAACAAGGCGATAGCTTCCGTATCATCTACATCCATGTTCCGTCTGCAATCTGGTCGATGGGCGTTTACATGTCGATGGCGATTGCTGCCTTTATCGGTTTGGTATGGCAGGTAAGGCTATCAGACATGGCCGCACTGGCGATGGCACCGATTGGCGCTGTGTTTACCTTCATTGCGTTACTAACTGGCGCAGTTTGGGGTAAACCAATGTGGGGTGCTTGGTGGGTTTGGGATGCGCGTTTAACCTCAGAGCTGATTCTTCTATTCCTATACTTGGGTGTGATCGCACTACACCACGCTTTTGACGACCAAAAAACAGCAGCGAAAGCGGCGGGTATCTTGGCTATCGTAGGCGTGATTAACCTCCCTATCATTCACTTCTCTGTAGAGTGGTGGAATACACTTCATCAAGGCGCGACCATTACTAAGTTCGCAAAACCTTCGATCTCAAGTGACATGCTATGGCCGCTTCTTCTTAACATCTTCGGCTTCGCCTTTTTCTTTGGTGCTGTGACTATGGTTCGTTTCCGTAACGAAATCATCAGTAAAGAGAGTCACCGTCCATGGGTTCGCAAGCTTGCGGCCGAAAAAGCGTAGTAGGGTAGGTAATTATGTATTTTGAATCTTTGAGTGATTTCTTTGCCATGGGGGGCTACGCCTCATATGTATGGAGTGCATTTGGAATCACATTTCTCGCGATGATCATTTTACTGGTCGTAAGCGTTCGTCGTGGTAAGCAATTACTAAATGAAGTACAAGCTAAGATTGATCGTCAGGCTCGTATCGATGCAGCAAAAAATATGGAGAACACTCTATGAACCCAAGACGTAAAAAGAGGCTGGGCATTGTCTTAGCGATCTTTTTTGGTATCAGTGCGACTGTTGGATTGATGGTTTACGCACTTAACCAGAACATGGATCTGTTCTACACACCAACTGAGCTGGTCAACGGCAAAGATGGTAAAAAACCTGAAGTTGGTCAACGCCTACGTATTGGTGGCATGGTCGTAGTCGGCTCTGTAAGCCGTGACAATGAATCACTACGTGTAAGCTTTGATTTGCAAGATGTAGGCCCTAAAGTAACAATTCTATACGATGGCATCCTTCCTGATCTTTTCCGTGAAGGCCAAGGTATTGTTGCTCAGGGTGTCCTTAAAAATGCAACGACAATCGAAGCGTTTGAGGTGTTGGCAAAGCACGATGAAGAGTACATGCCTTCTGAAGTTGCGGAAGCAATGAAGAAAACCCATGAGCCTTTGCAATACACGACTGAACAAAAAGAAGGAAATGCTCAATGATAGCCGAGATCGGCCATTTTGCGATGATCCTGTCCTTGGGACTTGCATTGCTGCTAAGCGTGCTCCCATTGTATGGAGCCGCTCGAAATAACACATTATTGATGAACAGCGCACGACCGTTGTCGTGGGGTATGTTCGGATTCTTAGCGATTTCGTTCTTTATCTTGTGTTACGCGTTCTACACCAATGATTTTACGATTCAATACGTAGCAAGTAACTCGAATAGCCAACTGCCTTGGTACTACCGAATTACGGCGGTTTGGGGCGCTCACGAAGGTTCATTACTGCTTTGGGTTCTCATCCAAGCGGGTTGGACTGTAGCAGTAGCGACATTCAGTCGTGGTATGCCTCAAGAGTCTGTGGCTCGCGTTTTGGCTATCATGGGTCTGATTACTGTCGGCTTCTTGCTGTTCATTATCGTGACGTCTAACCCGTTCTTACGTACATTGCCTTTCTTCCCTGTTGATGGCCGTGACCTGAACCCACTACTGCAAGATCCGGGTTTGATTATTCACCCGCCAATGCTTTACATGGGTTATGTAGGTTTCTCTGTTGCGTTCTCTTTCGCAATCGCTTCTCTAATGAGTGGTCGTCTTGATACGGCATGGGCTCGTTGGTCGCGTCCTTGGACAATCGCAGCTTGGTTATTCCTAACGGTAGGTATCGCACTAGGTTCATGGTGGGCTTACTACGAACTTGGCTGGGGTGGCTGGTGGTTCTGGGATCCAGTAGAAAACGCTTCATTCATGCCTTGGTTGGCTGGTACTGCTCTAATGCACTCACTAGCGGTAACTGAGAAGCGTGGCACATTTAAAGCTTGGACAGTACTGCTGGCTATCTCTGCATTCTCGCTAAGCTTACTAGGGACATTCTTAGTTCGTTCGGGCATCTTGGTATCGGTTCACGCATTCGCGTCGGATCCTGCTCGTGGTATGTTTATTCTAGGTTTCCTAGTCTTTGTTATCGGTGGTTCACTGCTGTTGTTTGCTATTAAAGGCGCATCGGTTCGTGTTCGCGGTAACTTCGATCTGGTTTCTCGTGAAAACGCACTGCTTGGTAACAACATCTTACTGATTGCAGCGCTTGTCGTTGTGTTAGTAGGTACGCTACTGCCATTAGTTCACAAACAGTTAGGCTTGGGCTCGGTATCTATCGGTGCACCATTCTTTGATATGTTGTTCTTCTGGTTAATGATCCCGTTCTCGTTCCTGCTTGGTATCGGTCCTCTGATCCGATGGAAACGTGACAACCTGTCTAAGCTTGTTAAACCAATGCTGATTTCAGGTGCACTCTCACTTGGCTTGAGTGCGCTAATGGTTGCTCTACTGGCTGACCGCTTCAGTGGTACTGCGTTTGCTGGTTGGGTAATGGCGTTCTGGATCATCTTCATGCACGGCTTTGAGCTGCATGAGCGTGCGACTCACCGTCATACATTCTTGAAAGGTCTAACTAAGCTACCTCGTAGCCACTGGGCAATGATGTGTGGTCACATAGGTTTAGCCGTGACAGTGATTGGTATCGCGATGGTGCAAAACTACAGCATCGAACGTGATGTACGTCTGGCGCCAGGTGAAAGCTACCAGCTTGAAGAATACAGCTTCCTGTTTACAGGGGTTCGTGACAAAGATGGTCCTAACTACGATGGTTACATTGCTGACTTTGAAATTACTAAAGAAGGCAAATACATCAACACGCTTCACGCTGAAAAACGTTTCTACACCACAGCTAAGTCTATGATGACGGAAGCAGCGATTGACCGTGGTGTAACGCGCGATCTTTACATCGCGATGGGTGAACGTTTAGACGACAACAAATCTTGGGCTGTACGTATCTACTACAAACCATTTGTACGTTGGATCTGGGCAGGCTCTTTGATCATGTCGATTGGTGGCGCTATTGCTATCAGTGACCGTCGTTACCGTTTCCGTAAGCCAACCAAAAAGTCGGCTGAAGAGCAGGAGGCTTAATCCGAATGAACAAGAAGATTTTATTCATTCCATTGATTGCGTTCATGGTTCTAGCTGGAATCTTTGCAACGCAATTAATGCGCAACCAGTCGGGTGATGACCCAACTAAGCTTGAATCCGTATTGATTGGTAAGCCTGTGCCTGAGTTTGACCTAGAAGATTTAGAGCAACCAGGTAAGCTGCATGATCAAGCTATCTTTAAAGGTGAGCCGTTGCTTCTTAACGTATGGGCGACTTGGTGCCCTACTTGTTATGCAGAGCACTCTTACCTGAACAAACTTGCTGGTCAAGGGGTTAAGATCATTGGTCTTAATTACAAAGATGATCGCAATAAAGCGGTTGGTTGGTTAAAAGAGCTGGGTAACCCGTACCTAATCAGCCTGTTTGATGGTAATGGCATGCTAGGTCTTGACCTCGGCGTGTATGGCGCACCTGAAACTTTCCTAATTGATGCTAACGGTGTGGTTCGTTACCGCCATGTTGGTGATGTGAACCCGACCAACTGGGCATCGACGCTTGAGCCGATGTATCAAGAGTTGTTGGAGGAATCGAAATGATTAGAAAGGCATTGATTACTCTATTTGCTACGTTCGCAATCTCAGCGACGGTTTCTGCTGCACCTATCGAATTTCATGAATTTGATACCGTAGATCAAGAGCAGCAGTTCAAAGAGCTAAGCAATACATTACGCTGCCCTAAATGTCAGAACAACACGATTGGTGATTCGAACGCTGAGTTAGCGGTCGACTTACGTCAAAAAGTGTACGAGATGACAAAAGACGGTAAGTCGAAGCAAGATATCATTGATTACATGATTGCTCGCTACGGTAACTTTGTGACTTACAATCCACCACTGACACTAGCAACATCGATCCTTTGGGTTGGTCCGTTTGCGGTGGTTGTGTTTGGATTTGGCTTGATCATTTTGCGAAGCAGAAAGTCAAAATCGAAAGCGGCAGTAGAGTCAGATAAAGACTGGGATGCAGACAAAGAAGCTCGCTTAAAAGCGTTACTCGATGAAGAGAACGACGGAGATAAGAAGTAATGACTCTATTTTGGATTTCTACCATTATCCTTTCGCTAGCGGCAATTTTCTTAATTGTTCTGCCTTTCATTAACAAGAAGGCAAACAATGACGAAATGCTTCGCGACGAGTTGAACAAAGCATTCTATAAAGACCGTCTTGTCGAGTTAGAAGTAGAAGCAGAGGAAGGTCTTGTTGATAACCAACAAGAACTGATCGATGATTTGAAACAGTCTCTGCTTGATGATGTTCCTGCACAAGAAGAGGTGAAGAAAACTCAAATCTCTACGCTTGGTGTGGTTGTACCGTCGATCATCCTTGTCGTCGTTGTGACTTATGGTATGTACTTTAAGTTCGGTGCGTTGGACAAAGTTCAACACTGGCAAGAAGTGAGCTCGAACCTTCCTGAATTGTCTAAAAAGCTAATGTCATCGGAAGGTGGTGCACTAACGGATGATGAGTTGGAAGATTTGACTCTAGCGCTTCGTACTCGTCTGCATTACCAACCAAAAGATTCAACAGGTTGGTTGCTACTCGGTCGTATTGCACTGGCTAACCGCGACGCTGAAACAGCAAAAGATTCTATGGAACGAGCTTACAAGCTTGAACCTAAGAATGAAGATGTTCAGTTAGGTTTCGCACAAGCTCTGATGCTTTCACCTGATGAAGCCGATCAGAACCAAGCTCGTTTGATTTTGAGCCGTTTGATTCAAAACGATTACGTCGACCTTCGTGTGTTCTCACTGCTCGCGTTCGATGCATTTGAGCGTCAAGACTACCCAGGTGCTGTGAAGTACTGGAGCATCATGCAACAGATGATTGGTCCACAAGACAGTCGCTATGAAATGCTTTCGCGCAGTATTGAAAGTGCTCAGAAGAAAATGGGCGACACTATGGGTGTCGACCAAGGTAAGACTGTTGCTGTAACGCTCGATCTATCTGCAGACGTGAATGCTGACCCTAACTCAGTGTTAATTGTGTCAGTACACAGAGCTGATGGTTCTCCAATGCCTATCGCAGCGGCACGCTACCCACTAGGGACTTTCCCTCGTACGGTTGTGCTAGATGACGGCAACAGCATGCTGGAAGGGCAAGAGCTGTCTAGCCTTGAAACACTGATGGTTAGAGCTAGGCTTGATACAGACGGCAACGTTTCAACTCGCGAAGGTGATTGGTACGGTGAAAGTGAAGTGGTTGAATTGGGCGCTCCAGTTACCATTGATATCAATAAGCAATATTAATCATCACTTTGCATAGGTGTTATCTATTCCGATTTGCAGATAAACGGTATAGACTTAGCCAAACAATTGAGGCCAGCGATTGCTGGCCTTTTTTATTATTTGAATTCCTTATGGAAAAGGTGATATGTCTGTCAGTGTTTTAAGACTCTCGAGTTTACTTTTTATCGCAAGCTTAACGGTTGGGTGTTCAAGCGCGCCGGACGAAAGTGTTGACGATGATAACCTCGAAACCTCTGAATACGTCGAAGAGTCCCACTCCAATGATCCTTTTGAAGGTTTCAACCGAGCGATGTGGGATATCAACTACGAATATCTAGATCCTTACTTAGTTCGCCCTGTTTCCCTCGCTTATGTTGACTACACCCCTGTACCAGTGCGTTCTGGTATCTCCAATTTCCTAGCCAACTTAGACGAACCATCAAGCATGGTGAATAACCTTATTATGGGCAATGGTGAAAAAGCACTCGACCATTTCAATCGTTTTTGGATTAACTCAACGATTGGTTTGTTAGGCTTAATCGATATTGCTAGCGAAGCTGGGATCACCAAGTACGATGATAAGTCGTTCTCTGATGCGATTGGTCATTACGGGGTAGGAAATGGTCCGTACTTCATGGTGCCGGGTTATGGTCCACTAACAACTCGAGAAGTGACTGAAACCGTCGATGGTATGTATGTGCCTCTGTCGTTCTTGAATTTCTGGGCTAGCTTAGGCAAGTGGGCATTTGAAGGCATGGAAACACGTGCTCAGTTAGTATCACAAGAAGCGCTGTTGGATAGCTCTCCTGATCCATATGCATTAACGCGTGATGTTTACATTCAACGTCGTGATTTCAAAGCCGAGATTGAACCTGAAGAGGTCGACCTTGAAGAAGAAGATTTCATCGATGGTTATCTAGAAGATTACTAGAAACACGATTTATACCAATTAAAGTAAA
>NZ_JBFROH010000014.1:0-2091 GCF_041471425.1 Vibrio sp. 10N.261.52.C2
TTGTCATTTCCCATGAGACTCCCCAGTATCAAGAGGTTTTAATTTACGGTAAACTCATGATACAACCAGTCTCATGAGTTTTACAAGTGGTATATTCGAGTCTCATAGCTGGTGAGACTCCGGAGTCTCATAGCTGGTGAGACTCCTCTTTATTTTCACCCTTTAAAAACAACAACTTAGAACAGTCTCTTTCTAGTATCTATTAAAAGGTTAAATTTATCGAGAGACTTCCATTACTAACGCCTCGCTTCGCTCGTTGTTTGCCACGAATCGTAGCCAAATCAGCAAGCTGTTTTGACTCCAATTCGCACCCTTTTGAGATCAATTACCAACACGAACAAACTTTCATTTGATTGATCTAACAAGGTCTTTTTTTGACGCTATAAGCTTGCTTGTAGGTCTAAAAATGAGCCGACAAGCGTAGCGCGTCAGTTTTCTTTGTGTTAGCTTCATATGCTCATAGTTTTATTAGGGACTCGTTATGCTTCACTTTTCTTTTTCACATCAAATCCAATCACCTGCACGTTCTGCGCAGCAGGACGTGTAGGGGGTGATTTGATGGGGCTTGGACTTGTGTCAATAACTGTCGCTTAATTTCTAAGTGGTTGAATAATAAGATAAAAAGCAGTCAGGTGCTTTTTTTTTCGTGTTAGTCATGACAATTGTCATTTTTTGTCGCTTTTTGTCAGGGGTTACTGTGCAGGATAATAGAATAACGATTCGAGTATCTGGTGTTCTTCTTGAAAGGGTTGATAAGTACCGTGAACAGCTCTCTATGACGCGTCAGGAGCTTGTTAGGAATTGCTTACAGAATCAACTTGCTGTGATGGCTTCTGTTGATTCTGGGCGTGATGAGGAGATTAGGGAGCTAAATGAGGAGTTATTAAGGCTTAGGGCTGAGTATCAGAAGTTAGTTGATTATATATCTTAGTTAATTCGGAGTGATTCAGGGCTGCAACCCTAAACCACTCCTAAACATAAATATTAAAGGGAATAGTTATGTCTAATTTAGATCCTATTGAGTTTGATGAGTATTACAAGAGGCTTTCCGGATTGGTCTCACTTAGCGGTTTAAATCGAGTTGAGCAGGTGCTTTTTTTGTCTGTTTTTGAGTCTTGGTATTACTTCCAAAGCTACGAGGTTTATTCTTCGATTTCTTGCAAAGCCATCGAGGTTTTTGAGGAGATTGATTTTGCGTAATGTAGATTTAGCTGAGGCTATTAAGTTCTTTTCTCCATTATCCAGGAGCAACAGAATTCATTCTAATTTTGTTTTTAGGTTCTCATATTGCGGCCTATCCGAATCCTTGGCGGCGTCTAGTGTTGGCGTTGATTTGGAGCAGGTTCATTCTTGGGATGATGGTGAGGAGATTCCATTTTCAGTTAGGCGTGTTTGGCTTTTCGAATCTGGACGTATAACACCGTCTCTTAGCGGGTTTTCTGATTGGGTTTTTCGTGGTGGTAGGGTTGTTACTCCTGATGGCGCTGCCTATACGGAGATGCAGCTAAAGCTTGCCCTTTATCATTACGACCAATCTGTAATGTGATTTTTTTTGCGCCATTCTTAAGACTGCGAGGACTGAGCTAGGATGCAGAATGGCGCGTATTTTCTTATTCAAGCTCTAGTTCTTGTTGGTCTGGAGGTGGTAACTCTTCGTTTGACACGATAGCTCTTTCATTTCTTTCAACAAACGGGACGTGTTTTATTTTTGTATCGTTATCGGGATTAAAGTCGCTACCTTGCTCGGTTTCTGATGCTATAACCGTTGCGCTAAACATCGCGTATTTACGTTGATTCTTCCCTGACTGCCATACTATCCGTTCATTGACAGCGTAAGCCGTTGCTGAGCCTATTTTCACGCTGTCTATCCAGTTCATATCTTTAAGGTTTTTTATTGCCCTTCCTACTGATGGCCTGCTGTATCCTGTTATTTCTTGTAGAGTTTTATAAGAGCAAACTACAGCGTTGGTATTTTTTCCCATGACTTCCATGAAATAAAACATTATCTCAGCCGACAGAGGTTGCTTCTTTATTAGCTCTCTCCATTGCTTCATATGGCCCTTTTGAACCTGTACAAAGTTGTAGTTATCG
>NZ_JBFROH010000015.1:0-135585 GCF_041471425.1 Vibrio sp. 10N.261.52.C2
GACCACCTTTTTTGTATGTGTCGGTTTGAACTTAATCTCTATCGATTGCGAACGCAGACCATGCTTGACGTGTCGGCATCACTTCGACTCGGTTAATGTTGATGTGATCTGGCAAGGTTGCGATATAAAACATCTGCTCGGCAATATCCTCTGCTGACAACGGTGTAGTGCCTTGGTAAAGGTTGTCTGAAGCCGTCTGGTTACCTTTAGTTCTTACAAGAGTAAATTCCGTTTCTGCAATACCAGGGGAGAGGTCAGTCACTCGTACCCCTGTGCCTTGTAAGTCACAACGTAGGTTGTAACTGAACTGCTTTACGAACGCTTTGCTGGCACCATACACATGGCTTCCTGGGTAAGGCCACTGTCCGGCGATTGACCCAACATTGATGATTGAGCTTCCTGCGCCTTTTTTAATTAACGTAGGCAACAGCGCATGAGTAACATTAACCAAGCCTGTGACATTGGTATCGATCATAGTGTGCCAGTCTTTCAAGTCCACATCAGGCGCGCCTTCTGGTGCCAAAGCTAACCCAGCATTATTGACCAATGCGGTAATCGATGAAAATTCAGCGGGTAATGAATCAATGGCTTGTTTTACGGCGTCTGCGTCTCGAACGTCGAGTTGAATTACATGCACAGGCACCGTTAATTCTTCCTTTAGGTCGAGTAGCCTTTCGATTCGACGACCAGACAGCACTAACGACCAGTTATCTTCTGCGAAACGTTTTGCTGCCGCTTTGCCGAAACCAGAGGTTGCCCCTGTAATGAACGCTATCTTATCCATAAATACATCCTTCTAATTTGAAATTAACATAAGTAGTGCCATGCCGATCAAAATCGGCGCGGTCGTTGTTTTTGCAGACAAGTTCGGTACTGATAGATACAGTTTTTGCCCCAGTACATTGCCAATCAAAGCTGCCGGTAATAGCCATAAACCTGTGATGAACGATTCTTGGTTAAATGCGCCAATCCATATGAAGCCGATCAGTGAAATCGCTGAACTCAGCAGAAAAAACACAATCGCGGTGGCTCTCTGTTCACTGGTTTTAATGGTCAGGTTCATCAAATACGTCACTAATGGCGGACCTCCTGAAGAAGCGGTGGTCATGCTAAACCCCGAAATGGCTCCCGCCCAAAACGCGTGTCGTTGGTGCAACCAAGTGAGGCGTAAGTCCAAAATAATCAGCGTGCTAGCGACCAAAGACATCATCGCGATAAAGGCCTTCAAGCCTGATTCCGATATCGTGCTAATGAAATACAGCGAGAAAGGCACCGCAACCAACATGCCAATACACAGCGGCGCAATAAGCCGGATATTGATGGTGGTTTTACTTCGCTTGAGCAGAGGAAAGGCACTTAAAAAGTCCAACAAGATAGCGATGGTTACCGCTTGCAATGGTGGAACAATAAAGCTGAGGGAAAGCGCTACGATAATCGCAAACCCAAATCCTGAATAGCCTCGAACTACTCCTGCAAACAGAATCAATGTCATCGCTAATCCTAATTCCACTCTTGCTCACCTCTTTGCTTTTGATATTGCTGCTGCGTTAATTAGCGTTCGATGAGACCTGTCTCGTCTGCCTTTCAATCTATTCACACCTAAGAGTTTTGAATAGAGCCAGATCGACGATTGGATTGGGTCAGGCAGTTTGTTGGATCGGGGATGAGACTTGGGCTGATGTACTGGCCCAATGTTTTGTTGAAACTGACACTATGACCTCCGCCCTGTTTGGGATGAAGATTATTCCATCCGATAGCGCAGCCTTTTCAATCTCGTATTTCGCACTTTGATAGACGAGAAAGACTGAAGGAGAGGGTTGTGAATCTAGTTTTGTTTATGGAGACGATGAAATGGAAGTATCAACAGAACAGCTTGTAAACCAAGATATTATCGACCTCGACAAGAGCGTATTTCATTCTTGGTCGATTCAAGAAGCGGCAGAACCTATCGCTATCGCTGGTGGGCAAGGATGCAAAATGTGGGACTACGAAGGTAAGGAGTACCTTGATTTTAGTAGCCAACTGGTTAACACCAACATTGGTCATCAGCATCCACAAGTGATCAAAGCGATTAAAGATCAGGCTGATTCATTAGTGACCGTTGCCCCTGCGACCGCCAACCTCACTCGTGGTTTGGCGGCTAAGCGTATCTTGTCGAAAGCGCCAAGCTCGTTTAAGAAGGTGTTCTTTACCAATGCAGGGGCAGATGCCAACGAAAATGCGATTCGCATGGCGCGACAATTCACAGGGCGCGACAAGGTGCTATCTGCTTACCGTTCTTACCATGGCAATACAGGTACTGCTATTGCTGCGACGGGGGATTTTCGTCGAATTCCAAACGAGTATAGCCGTGGGCACGTTCACTTCTTCAATCCATTTCTCTATCGAAGCGAATTCAACGCGGCGACTGAGGCAGAAGAGAGTGAGCGTGCCCTGCAGCATTTAGAGCGAGTGATTGAATGCGAAGGACCAACGGCGATTGCGGCGATTATCCTAGAGACGATTCCGGGAACGGCTGGTTTTCTCATTCCGCCCAAAGATTACCTTATCGGCGTGCGTGAGCTGGCAACCAAACATGGCATTCAGTTGATATTCGATGAAGTCATGGTCGGCTTTGGCCGCACGGGTAAGTGGTTTGCGTTTGAGCACTTTAATGTCGTGCCGGATCTGATTACTTTCGCGAAAGGGGTGAACTCGGGTTATGTGCCGGCTGGTGGCGTGGTGGTCAGCGAACCGATCGTTGAGCACTTTAAGTCAAACTTCTTTATGGGCGGCTTAACGTACTCTGGTCACCCTTTGGCGATGGCTTCTATCGTTGCAACGCTCGATGTGATGGAGCAAGAGGGCATTGTCACACATGCTGATAACGTCGGTAACAGCGTTCTAGGGCCGCTCCTACTGAGCCTTCAAGAGTTGCACCCTATGATTGGTGATGTGCGCGGTAAAGGGATGTTCTGGGCGGTTGAGCTGGTGGAAGATCGTGAAAGTAAAACACCTTTAAGCAATGAAAAAATGGGGCAATTGAAAGCGCAATTGACCAAGCGAGGCCTGTTGACCTTCATTGTGAATAACCGCATTCACGTTGCGCCACCTTTGGTTATTCAGCCAAGCGATATAAAGAAAGGCGTTAAGATCATTGATGAAGTGTTGTTTGAACTTGCTTCTTAATTCTTCAATAAGATAGCTAGCACAGCAACCAAGGCACTTTGGCAAAGGATTCCCCGTTCTTTTCAAAGTGCTTATTTTTCCTGAGTGCTTGGCTTTTGAGTGTCTAGCTTCCAATTGGTTAGGTATAGTCGAAAAAGAGCATCGATTGATGCTCTTTTTTACGTCATTGTCTTGAATAACAACGTCTACATAACCCTTTGTGATGCTAGCTCTTCATTACCTCTGACAGCTCTTTGATGCCGGGGGCGATCAAGTCTTTGTCGATGGCGTGAAAGCCCAACCTGAAATAAGAATTAGGATCAAATTCGGATGAAGTTTCATTGCTCAACTTCGTTTCAGGATCGGTCATGAAGTGAGAATACCCTGTCTCAATCAAAATCCCTTTTTGTGCGGCTCGTGACGCTAAGCGTTGGCTATTGATGTGACTGGGCGTTTGTAGCCACAGAGAGTTGGCCTGCTCGCTTTGAGCCAGTCGCTTGCAGTCAGGTAGGTACTTCAAGACCGCATCGTTGATCAGCTTCCAGCGCTGGCGTGTGTTTTCCCTAAAGCGCCTCACAAAGCTGTCGTAGTAGCCTTGTTCAATAAAGTGCGCCACTTCCATCTGAACGCGGCTTGGTGCGTGTCGATACATCAAGCGACGCAGTATTCTAAGATCGTAGATCAACTCTTCAGGTGCCACGATGTAGCCTAATCTCAAGCCGGGTGCTAATAGCTTAGAGAAGCTGCTGACGTAGATGACACGTCCTTCTTTGTCACTGGCTTTTAGCGCGGGTTTAGGGTTCCACTCCACGTTACACTCGGCGTCATAGTCATCTTCGATAATTACCGCATCATTGGTTTTGGCCATTTCCAGTAACTGAGTTCGACGCTCGTCACTCATGGTGACGCCGGTTGGAGCTTGATGGCTAGGCGTGACATAGAAGTGATCACACAGTGAAGAGTGCTCATTGAATCTCAATCCTTGTTCATCCACTTGATGCGGGTGTAACTGCGCGCCAGAGAGATTGAAGATGTGATTCGCTTCTTTGTAGCCGGGGTTCTCGACTCCGACTCGACTCTGATGGTTCATGAGCAAAGTCGAAATCAAATACAGCGCATTCTGCGAACCTAAGGTTATGAGGATCTCATCACTTTGGGCATGAATACCGCGCTGTGGGAGCACCCTTGTGCGTATCTGTTCGACCAGCATGTCGACGTCTTTATCGACCTTGTCGCAAAGCCAGCGGTGATCATGTGGGTCTGAGGTGACCTTTCTTGTCGCTTCTCGCCATTGAGCTAATGGGAAGTCATTGATAGAGGGTTGGCCAAAAATAAATGGGTATTGGTAACAACTCCAATGCGAGGGTTTGACGATGCGTGGGTATTGGCCCAATTGCAGCTTAACGCGTTTGCTCCAATCCGGTGCATTGTCGCTGTCGGCTGATTCAAAATGATCCAAACTCGCGTCGATAGTATCACTCGGTTTTTGATACTTTTCTGAAAGGTAATAACCACTGCGAGGCTTACTGATGAGGTAGCCATCGTCGAGCAAACTGTCGTACACCAAGGAGACAGTATTGCGTGAAACACCCAATTGGCTAGACAGCTTACGACAAGACGGAAGCGCTTGTTCAGCCGGGAAAATACCATTCAATATCGCCGTCACCAAATAGCTACGTACTTGTTCTTGCAGGCTTCTTTTGGAATCAAACTCGATGAAACAATTGTGATTTATCGCCATGAGATACAGTCCTTATTCTCAGTGAACCTCAGTCCAATTTGTATAAAAGAGCAAGAAATGCGCCAGAGTTCATATTGATGGTTTAAGAGTGTGTTTTGCTCTCTCTCAACCCCGAAAATTACGTTGTCCCAAACTAGAAAATCGTTCTGTCCCAACCTGAAAATTAAATTGGCTCTACGTCTCCGATGCATTCCGTTCATAAAGTAAAGGCAGGCAAATAATCTCGATAAGGAAAGCGTATGAAACAGGGAATGACGATGAAGGCATGGGTTTCAACAGCGGCAGCGACAGTTGTACTGGGTTGTTTTGGAGTCGCACAAGCATCGGAGCTTGCAGCCATCGAAAAGCAAGGCTTCATGAAAGTGGCGACAGAAGACAACTACTCTCCATTCAACTATATCGACCGCGGTAAGCCTGCGGGGATTAACAAAGATTTGCTTGATGAGTTACGTGAATATTCGAAGTTCGATATCGAACAAGAGATCTTACCTTGGACAGGACTACTCGCTTCGGTATCTGCGGGTCAATATGATGTGGCGTTAACTGGCGCGATCATTACCGATGCTCGCTTGAAGGCCTTTGATTTCACTCCACCTATCGCTTCAGCGCAGCATTACTTCTTAACCAGAGCTGACGCGGAAGATATTAATACGGTAGCCGATTTAGATGGAAAAACAGTGGGCTTACAAGCGGGCAGTGCTTTGCTAGAAAGGCTTCCAGAGCTGGAAGAGATGCTCGAAGCACAAGGCAAATCTTTGGGTAAAGTGGTGCAGTATCAATCCTACCCAGAAGCGTATTCCGACTTGGCAATCGGCCGAATAGACTATGTGATCAACAGTGTGGTTTCAGTTAACGAGGTAGTGAAATCCAAGTCAAAGGTATTCAAAAAAGGCGAGGCGGTGTCTGGTCCTGGTTTCGTGAGCTGGCCTGTTCCTAAAGAGAACCCTGAGCTTTTGGCTTACCTAACGGAATTCTTCCTACACCTTGAGCAAACAGGAAAAATGGCAGAGTTGCAGAAGAAGTGGTTCGGTGAATCGTTCGACCAACTCCCTTCAGAAGCCATCACTTCCGTTGAGCAGTATCACAAGCTAACAGCCGTTCAATAGATGAATAAGCATGCGCCGACACAAACAGTTAGCGGCTGTTTGTGTCCATGCCAATGGGTTCAAAGCGGTTTAACCCATGAGTCTTTGGCGCACAATCTATCGAAAGAAGTCGCTGATCAAAGAGGTCGTTTATGGATTATTACGCTTGGGAACAGTTACTACAGGGCGCGTGGGCAACGGCATGGATATCGGCAGTATCGATTGTATTAGGTGTCGTCATCGGCTTAATGATTGCCTTGGTTAGAATGATGAAAATCCCGTTTGTGGATCAAATGTTGGGCATTTATGTTAGTTGGGCACGAGCAACGCCTTTGGTTACGTTGGCTCTGTTTATTTTCCTTTCTTTTCCGTCATTTGGCATCAATTTAGATAAACACGTTTCTGCCATTTTAGCTCTCACACTCAATACATCGGCATTCAATGCAGAGATTTGGCGCAACGCCTTTCTTAACTTTTCAAAAGGGCAAATGGAAGCGGCTGAAGCCATTGGTATGAGACGCATCACTTACTTTCGCCGCATCATGTTCCCGCAAATGGTGATCATGAGCCTACCAGCGCTAGTCAATGAGATGTCGTTCTTAATCAAAGGCAGCCCAGCGATTGCGGTGATCGGCATCGTCGACCTAACTCGTGTCACCAATCGAATCTCTGCGGTTACCTATGAACCACTTGGGCCGATTCTATGTGCCGGTGCCATTTACATGTTGATTATTGGCGTGTTGGTGAAGTTGCAAGCTGTGGCTGAAAACCGAGCCACTTATCTGCAGTAGTAAGTGTGGCTATCAGTAATCTACCTCAGTCACAGCTATCAACAACAACCACAGTTTAGCCGTCATGGCTACTTGGTCAGAAACACCATTTACCTGCTTGTGATGCGTTATTGAGCGGGTAAGTTTAAGGAGTAAATATGGAAGAATGGAATATTATCTGGCAACAAAAAGAGCTGTTTGCTTCAGGGTTTGTGACCACATTTTATCTTTTTGTTTCGTCTTCAATCTTGAGTTTCATCATTGGCATCGGTTTGTTGTATTGCCTCGAAAACTCAAAACTTGGTGTGAAGTACACCATCAATAGTTTGATAGGCATGATGCGCACCTTGCCGTTTCTTATCTTAGCGTACCTGCTCTATTACGGGTTGCCGCAGGTTGGTATTCGACTAGATGCAGTGACTGCGGGAATCATCGCACTCAGCCTCTATCATGGTACGTATTTCTGTGAGATTTTCCGAGGTGTTCGTAAAGGATTAGAGCCAGGTTACATCGAAGCGGCGCACGCTTATGGCTTTTCTAAACTCAAAACATTTACCCGAGTTATTACCCCAAATGTGTTGTTTAAGTCGGTTCCACTGATCACGAACCAACTCATCATCTGCTTAAAAGACACTGCGTTTCTTAGCATCATCACCGTCGCAGAAATTACCGCGGCCGCCAACAGCATTCAATCAACGTACTTCATCCCATTGAATGCGTTCATCATTGCTATCGCGCTCTACTGGGCCGTGAGTATTGCACTTGAAACCATCACCAAACGAATCCAAACCAAAGTTGAACTTAGAGGACTTAGCCATGCTTAAACAATCAGAGATTATTGAAACGGAAGCACCGATTAACCCTTCTTTGGGCGTGAATTTGGAAGTGATTGAGTGCGAGCCACTATTGGAAGAACGAGAGACGATCATTAAGGTTGAAAACCTGTCGAAACAGTTTGATGGCATCGAAGTACTGCGAGACATCAACCTCAACATCAACAAAGGCGATGTGGTGAGTATTCTCGGTTCGTCTGGGTCGGGGAAATCGACGCTATTACGTTGCATGAATTGGCTAGAACAGCCAGAGCGCGGCACGATTTTTATGGGTGATGAGCGTATTGGTATCAACTCTGAAACGGGTAAACCACTCAAATATAAAGAGCTGGCGAAACTCAGAGAGCGCCTTGGTATGGTTTTCCAAAGCTTCAACTTGTGGCCGCATTTAACCGTGTTGCAAAACGTTATGGAAGCGCTCGTTCACGTTAAGAAGATAGCGAAATCAGACGCCGAAGAGATGGCACGTAAGCAACTCGATAAGGTTGGTATGTCGCACAAACTAGAGAACTACCCAAGCATGTTATCGGGTGGGCAAAAGCAACGTGTCGCTATTGCCAGAGCTCTCGCGATGGAGCCGGATGTGTTGCTGTTTGATGAACCAACGTCAGCACTCGATCCTGAATTGGTCGAAGAGGTGTTGTTGGTGATGAAGAAACTGTCGCAAGAGGGTTACACCATGGTGGTGGTGACTCATGAGATGGAATTCGCGCGTCAGGTGTCGGATCAGGTGGTATTCCTTGAGAAGGGCATCTTGATTGAGAAATCCAACCCTGAGAAGTTCTTCACTAACCCAGATTCAACAAGGGTAAGGAAGTTCCTCAAGCTTGATTCATGAGCTAGATGATTCGCGCACCTTAATGTTTGATTGTTAAAAAACTCCGACTGAATCAGTCGGAGTTTTTGTATTTGTGTTGCTACCGCATTAAGAGGATGTGGTACTAGCCAATGCTATCAATGTGGATCACTACTGAGTCTGGTCGCCAGTATTCCAGTTCGCAGTCCATCAACTCGCCATCTTGCTTGTAGTTCACACGGCAGATCTTCAGCACCGGTTGACCCTCAGCCAAATTTAATGCCTTGGCGACATGCGCAGGGGCAGAGGTGGGTATCACATCAAAGCGCGATCGTTTGGTCTCGTAGCCGTATTTTTCTCGGTAGATGCCTGTCAGCGACATGGTGAGGTTTTCTGACAACACCTTCTCAAACAACGGCGCTTTTAAGACGTTTTCAACAAACAGCACCGCTCTGCCATCAATAAAGCGTAATCGCTCAATCACGTGTATCGGGGTTATCTGTTCTATTTCTAATGCTTTGGCGTAATCGCCTGCGGCCATTTCTGTGCGGGTGCTGAGCAACTTGGTTGCTGCAATACGATGTTGTTCGCGAATCATTTGATGAAAGTGAGAACGTGACAATGGGTTATAGCGAACACGTTCGGGTGACACATACCAGCCTCGGCGCTCTTCTCGGTATATCAAACCTTCGGTTTCTAATGAGACCAACGCATCTTTGAGCGTAATTCGTGTGGTTGAAAACAGCTCGCTGAGCTCTCTTTCGGATGGCAGTTTTTGCCCTTCGGTGAAGATGCCTGATTGAAGCTGCTCTCTAATGCTCGCCTTAATTCTGCCTAGCTGTGTCCCTGATTGCGCTGTAGCCAATGTTCTCATTACTGATCTAGTCCATAAGTTCGTGTGCTCAATAAGGTAAACCATGGAGTTAACAGGAATGTGACAGTAAACAAAGGCTTACTGTCATATGAGTGAAATATAACTGCCACGTAAATGCACTCGAACTGTCAAATAACTTACGGCAAACCGTCACATTCCGGCTATAGCATACAAAACGAACTTACTGACCTAGTCCAGAAGGATAGAGACAATGAAAACTTTGCTTAGCCGTTCAACTGTATCGCCAGCTAAATTAATCGGTTCACCTGCAAAATTGATAGGCACAACCGCTAAATTGATTGGTGTAACAGGACTTACGGCAACACTTTCAATGCCAGCGATGGCGAAGGATGCTGATCTTGAGTCACTGATTGAAGCCGCTCAAAAAGAGGGTGCGGTTTACAGTGTAGGTATGCCAGACAGTTGGGCAAACTGGAAAGGCACATGGACTGATCTGAAAGCAAACTACGGTTTGAAGCATCAGGATACAGACATGAGCTCGGCTCAAGAGATCTCGAAATTTGAAGCAGAGAAAAGAAACGCAACTGCAGATATCGGTGATGTTGGTTTCGCCTTTGCACGTGTCGCTGTGCAGAAAGACGTAACGCAGCCATACAAGCCAACGACTTGGGATGACATTCCAGATTGGGCGAAAGACAAAGATGGTCACTGGGCTCTGGCTTACACAGGTACTATCTCGTTCATTTCAAACAATAATCTTGTTGAAGATGCCCCAAAATCTTGGAGTGACCTACTAGAAGGCGACTACAAAGTCACTGTGGGCGATGTCGGCGTAGCAGCACAAGCAAACAACGCGATTCTAGCGGCTGCATTTGCTAACGGTGGTGATGAGTCGAACCTAAAACCAGCGATTAAATTCTTTGGTGAACTAGCGAAGCAAGGCCGTCTATCTTACACAGATCCAAGCATTGCGAACCTTGAAAAAGGCGAAGTGGAAGTCGCGATCATGTGGGACTTCAACGCATTGAACTACCGCGACAAGATCGACCGTGAGCGCTTTACGGTAAGCATTCCACAAGATGGCTCAGTGATCTCTGGTTACACCACCATCATCAACAAATACGCACAAAACCCGAATGCGGCGAAGTTGGCTCGTGAATACATCTTTAGCGACCAAGGCCAAATCAACCTGGCAGAAGGTTACGCACGTCCAATCCGTAGCAACGTTACGTTGCCTAAATCAGTACAAGACAAGCTGATCTCGAACGATGAATACAGCAACGTGCACCCAGTATCTGACTTCTCAGCATGGGAAAAATCAGCACGCCGCCTGCCACGTCAATGGCAAGAAAGCGTATTGATTCACCAGCAATAACCCCGCTTAACACACCACCTGTAACGGGTGGCTTATAGAAACAAGCAATAGAGATTAGACCATGAGCAATAAGGTTATCCTTGTTGTTCTAGATGGACTGAACTATCAGGTAGCCCGTGATTGCATGGGCTACCTGAACGGTCTTCTAGAACTAAGTGATATGCAGATAAAACAGGGCGATTCGCACAATGAACAGAGCACTTCGCAGAGCACGCAAAAAAACAAGCTGCGCGCCACGCTTTACCCTGTGCAATGTGAGCTGCCATCTATGTCACGCCCGCTGTATGAGTGCATTTTAACTGGGGTTCGCCCTGTCGAGAGTGGCATCGTTAACAACCAAATCGTGCGTTTATCGAATCACGAGTCGATCTTTAGCTTGGCTAAATCGCAGGGCAAAGTGACGGCTGCTGCGGCATATCATTGGGTGAGTGAGCTGTATAACCGAGCGCCGTTTGACGCTGTGCGTGACCGTTTTACCAACGATGAAAGCATGAACATCCAACACGGTTGTTTCTACCACTGGGACCACTACCCAGATGAAGCCTTGTTCTTGGATGCTGAGCACCTGCGCGTCACTCATCAGCCTGATTTCTTATTGATTCACCCAATGAACATTGACGACATGGGACATAAGCACGGGCTGGATTCTCGCCAGTACCGTAATAGTGCTCGTGGCGCGGATATCTACCTATCGAACTACCTTGAGAAATGGGTAGATGATGGTTATCAAGTGATCATCACCAGTGACCATGGCATGAACAATGACTTGTCTCACGGTGGCATTCTGCCTGAAGAGCGTGAAGTGCCTTTCTTTGTGATTGGCGATAAGTTTACACACCAAGCTTGTGCAGTGAAACAGACCGACATCTGCGGCAGCGTGTGTCAGCTACTCAACTTAGATCACGATAAATCTTACACTCAGGAATTGTTGGCCCTATGAGCAGTTCTGTAATCACGCAGAGCGATGGCTCTGCGCTTAAACCCAAAACCAAATCTTTGTTTCAACGCTTCAAGCCCGCTTTGTGGCTTGCGCCTTTCGCATTGTTTTTCTATCTGTTCCAACTGGCACCTATGGTTTGGGTGCTGATCAACAGCTTCTTCTATGACGACGAACTCTCTCTCGAAAACTACGCTGAAGTGTTCGATTCTGCCTTTATGATGCAGGCTTTTGGCAACAGTTTATGGTTGTCGATTTGGTCGAGCATTGTTGGCTTAGCGATTGCGACTCTGTTGGTCTCTTCACTGCGCCGCGTTGATTCTAAAATCCGCGATGCGGTGATTGCTTTCACCAACATGAGCAGTAATTTTTCTGGCGTTCCGTTGTCTTTCGCTTTCATCATCATCCTTGGGACCAACGGTGCGATTACCTTGTTGCTCAAGCAGTATGGATTGCTGGGTGATTTCGACCTTTACGGCAAGTGGGGCTTGCTGGCGATTTACATCTACTTCCAGATCCCATTGGCGGTGTTGTTGCTCTATCCAGCGTTTGATGCTCTGAGTGACGACTGGCAAGCCGCTTCGGCACTGCTTGGCGCGAAAACTTGGCAATACTGGACCAAAATCGCGCTGCCTGTGTTATCTCCGGCTTTGTTCGGCACCTTTATCATCTTGATTGCTAACGCGATTGGCGCCTACGCAAGTGTGTATGCGTTGACCTCGGGCAACTACAACGTGATTACGATTCGAATTGCGAGCTTGGTATCGGGCGACTTGTTCCTAGAACCAAACCTAGCCGCGGCAATTTCTGTGATTCTGATGGCGATGCTGGCCTTCATCACCGTGATTAACCAATGGCTGATCAGCAAAAGCTACGCAGGGAAGAGAAAGTAATGAACACCGTAAATACTCGCTTTCATAAAACGGTTGTCTATTCGATTGTCGGCATCATGATGATTCCGATCTTAGCGACCTTTATCTACTCGATCTCCTCGCGTTGGGGCGCCACTATCCTGCCGGATGGCTTCACGTTAGATTGGTACATCAACCTGCTGACCGATCCTCGCTTCTTGCAAGCCTTTGGTCGTTCACTGTTTATCTGCGTGGCGGCACTGTCATTGAGTGTGGTGTTGGTTCTGCCTGCGATTTTCGTGGTGTTTTACTATTTCCCGAAACTCGACAAGGTAATGAATATCCTGATCTTATTACCATTCGCTGTACCACCAGTAGTGTCATCGGTTGGTTTACTTCAATTGTATGCAGACAGTGAAATCTCACTGATAGGCACGCCGTGGATTTTGATTGGCACCTACTTCACCATCGCGTTGCCATTCATGTATCGCGCGATTGCCAACAGCTTTGAAGCGATTAACCTGCACGATTTGATGGACGCGGCACACCTGCTCGGTGCAAGCACCACCAAGGCGTTCTTGTTGATTATTCTGCCAAACCTTAAGAAAGGCTTAATGGCGTCGCTGTTCTTGTCGTTCTCGTTCCTATTGGGCGAGTTCGTGTTCGCCAACATCTTGGTGGGTACACGTTACGAGACACTGCAAATCTACCTATACAACATGCGTCAAACCAGCGGCCACTTCACGTCAGCCCTAGTGATGACGTACTTCCTGTTTATTTTCTTACTGACTTGGTTGGCAAGTCGTTTCAGCCAGGGAACAAAATAATGAGCTATGTAAATGCGAAAAACCTTACCAAAAGCTTTGGTGACAACACGGTGTTTGAAGATATTGAATTTTCCATCGAGAAGGGCGAATTCATTACTCTGCTTGGCCCAAGTGGCTGTGGTAAATCGACTCTACTGCGCAGCTTGGCTGGCCTGAATCCTGTTGATGGTGGCGAGATCTGGGTCAACGGTGAAGAGATTACTCACCAAGTGCCACAACAGCGTGGCATCGGCATGGTGTTTCAATCTTATGCGCTGTTCCCGAACATGACGGTTGAAGGCAACATTGCGTTTGGCCTCAAGATGAAAAAGCTTGCTGCTGACGAGATTAAGCACGAAGTCGCGAAAGTGATTGGGCTGGTGGATTTAACGGGCAAAGAGAAATTCTACCCGCATCAGCTTTCGGGAGGTCAGCGTCAGCGTGTTGCCTTGGCAAGAGCCTTGGTGGTCAAGCCGCGTATTCTATTGCTCGATGAGCCACTTTCGGCGTTGGATGCGAAGATCCGTAAACACCTTCGCCAACAGATTCGAGATATTCAAAAAGAGATGAACCTGACCACGATCTTCGTGACTCACGATCAAGAAGAAGCGATGATCATGTCTGACCGCATCTTCTTGATGAATAAAGGTGAGATCGTACAAGCCGGCACACCCGAAGAGATCTACACTCAACCTGCCAATGAGTTTGTTGCTGGGTTCATGGGGCACTACAATCTGGTGCAAGCGAACAAAGCCAAGCAACTTTTCAATATTGAAACCGAGTGGAAAGTGGCGATTCGTCCTGAATCTATCTACGTTAAAGAGCAAGGCCGACAGTATGGCGAGCATATCTCCGCGCCGAAAACGGGCACCATTCGTAACCACCAGCTCTTGGGTAACGTGATTCGCTACCAAGTGGACGTTGATGAGTGCGAATTAACCGTCGATTTACTTAACCGTTCCTCTGAACGACTGTTGGCAAATGGCAGCCAACTTGAACTCCTGTTTAACCTTAACGAAATTCAACCTGTGAGAGCCTAAGATGTTCAAACCTTTGTATGTATTTGATATGGATGAAACGCTGATCAATGCCGATGCAGCGATGCTCTGGAATGAGTTCTTGGTTGAAAAGGGCATTGCCACAGCGCCCAACTTTATTGAAGAAGATAAGCGCTTAATGGGCTTGTATTCGGAAGGCAAACTGAACATGGAAGATTACCTCACGTTTTTCATGCAGCCTTTGGCCGATATGCCAACAGAGCAAGTCACCGCATTGGTGGAAGAGTGTGTTGAACAGCATATTTTGCCTAGACAGTTCAAGCAGTCGAAACCTTTGATTGAGCAGCTTGAGAATGATGATATCGACATGTTGATCATCTCTGCCAGCGTGACTTTCTTGGTGGAAGCTGTGGGTCGCAAGATTGGTATCGAGAATGCACTCGGTATTGATTTGATTGAAAACCAAGGCCGTTTTACTTCTCAAATATCAGGTGTGCCAAGCTACCGTGAAGGTAAAGTCACCCGTTTAAAAGAGTGGTTAGACAATCAAGAAACTAACTACTCAGACATTCACTTTTATACCGATTCAATCAACGACTTACCTTTGTGTGAACACGCTGATTTTGCTTACCTAGTAAACCCATGCCCGCGTTTGAAAGCACTGGCTGATCAACCGAATTGGTCGATTCTCAACTGGGATTAACGCGAACCTTATATTCGATTTAGGTTCGTTCTAGAACTCATCAAGCCGCTGACTACAGCGGCTTTTTGATTCGTATTATTCTATTTCTAGTTTGTAACCTATCCCGTAAATGGATTTAATGTAGTCACATTTTTCATTTATCGAGACCATTTTTTTGCGTAAGTTTTTAATATGGCTATCGATAGTGCGATCACTGACCACTCTTCTATCGTCGTAGATTTTATCAATCAATTGATCGCGACTATAAATGCGGCCAACATTTTGATAGAGAAGGTGCAAAAGCCGAAACTCAGCTGGCGTTAAACTTAGCTTAATACCACATAGGACGGCGGTCATACTCAATTCATCAATATCAATGGCGTTCGTTGTTGACGTGGCTTGGGGCTTGTTGGAACGGCGCAAAATATTTTTCACCCTCACGACTACTTCTCTCGGGCTGTACGGCTTACATATATAATCATCTGCACCCAGTTCAAGCCCAACGAGTCGATCGATCTCTTCGACCTTGGCTGTCGCCATAACCACTGGGATGTCACTGAACGTTCTCAGCTCTCGATAAATATCCAACCCGTCTCTATTGGGTAGCATGAGGTCGAGAATAATGAGTTTAGGCGATGCTTGCTTTACCCAGTCAATGACAAGGTTACCATCGATAATATGATGACTTTCAAGGCCAGAGTGCTCTAAGTACTCACACAGTACACTTGCTAATGCAGGCTCATCTTCGACGACTAAAATCACGATTTTATTTCCTTTGGTAACGCTATGATGATTCGTAGTCCACCCAATTCTGAGTGGTCGGCAGTAATGTGTCCTTGGTGCGCTTCAACGATATTTTTACAGATAGATAATCCAAGTCCAGAACCGCCACTTGAGCGACTACGCGATTTATCAACGCGGTAAAGCCTCTCAAATAAACGTGGAAGTGATGCATCAGGTACACCTGGATCACTGTCTTCAACGTTGATAATAATACTATCACTAATGTCGGTAACATCTATCGATACATACCCATTATCGCCAGTGTATCGCGCGCTATTTTCTAACAGATTCACAAACAGTTGTGTCAGTAATCTCTCATCACACGAGGTAAACAGTGGCGCCGAATGGTCATAGTGCTTTGTTAATGTGATGTTTTTTTGTTCTAAACGGATCGAGTTTTGAACGATCACAGAATCAATCAGTTTATGTATATCAACGTTGTTTTTAACATTGAGGTTAAATCCGATGTCATACAGGGAGAGTTGGTGAAGATCCTCAACGAGTTGACCTAGTGTGATGATTTGTTGATGTAACGAGTCGATGTATTTTGGTTCAGGAGATCGGATACCGTCTTGTAGCGCTTCTAGTTCACTTCTAAGCACGGTGATAGGCGTTCTAAGTTCATGTGAAATATCTGATAACCACTGTTCTCTAAGTGTTTTCTGTTTTCTTAGTGTCTCGACAACACCGTTGAATATTCCGATGAGATCGGACAATTCATCATTGCCGCTTTTTTTAATGTAGAAATCGAGATCGCCATTTTCGATAGATTTGGCACCTTTCGACAAAGCACGCAATGGTTTCAAAAATCGCCTAACAAGAAACAAAGAGATAAGGAATGAAAGCAACACGGTAATCGATGCGATAGTGCTTACATGCGTCGTTTGTTGTTTGAAAAAGCTTTCTGCTAAAGGCCCTGATATTTCATCCATCTGGACGATGGAGATATACCCAATAACTTGATCATCCAGTGTTATTTCGACTAGTGCTTGATGCTGACCATCTTCAAGGTGATGTAGGTTTTCAGGCGGTCCAATTATGGCTCGCCCGTCTTGATCTAAAATGTTGAGTCGTTGCCAAATAGGTTGAAGGCCTGGCGCTTCCGGCTCTCTTAATGGTGGTGGCGATGGGTGTCTGTCACGAGGATGTGGTCGTGAGGGGCCGCTAATGCTACTGGCGATTAAATGTGGTTCACGCTCTAGCCGCCTCCACTTTTCGGAAGGTGAGTAATATTGCTTTAAGTTATTGGCGAGTTCTTGAGCTAGGGCAATCTCATTATTATTTGTGAAATCTTGGAGCCCTCTTTGAAAACTGGAGTTAATAAAATAGGTCAGTACAAAGAGCATGGTCACGCACACCATTAGTATTGAAACAAACAGTTTGGTGAAAATTGATATGCGCACGTTCTCTCCAGAAATTAAAGTGAATTAAGACGATAGAGTGAGTTAAGACAATAAAATGAGATAAACCAATATTAGCCCTCGATCGTGTGGGAAATATGGACATTGATTTCTTTATTCATCTTAGGCCATGTATAAGCACTCTTTTGTTAGAAATGAATAGCGAGCTGACAGGGTGCTATACCCCATCAGCTCGCATTGAATTATCACTATTTTAGGATAACCCTCTAACCATTATTGACGTCTTGGTGGTGGTGGCGGAACTTCCTCTTCCGATAGACCACCGCTTCCATCTGCGTCTAGTTTATCAAAGTCATCGGCGAGTGGACCTCTGAGCTCTTCTAATTGTAACTCGCCATCACCGTTTGCATCCATTTCTTCAAAACTTGGCATTTCTCTTGGACCTTCACGGCTTTCAGCACACACTTGAAGCGCGAATGTCGATGTCAGTAAAAGTAATGCTGTCGTGATTTTTTTCATAATTTAATTCCTATTCGTAACCAAATATAAGTGTATTTCTTTGACGCAAATAGGTTAGCGATCAAATTAGCAGAGAAAATGGATAAATCTAGGAGATGAAAGTTAGCGTTTAACTTTAATAGGGCATCAGTTCATCAGCCCATCAAGTCAGGTTGTTTAAACCTCCATTGTTTCTACATAGTTTCCACATTTTCTATTTTTATCCTAGTCCATTATTGAACTCATGAATTTAATGCCTTTAGCAATAAAGGCAGAAAGCTATCGTTGGTATTGAAATGGATTATTTTTTAGGAGCCGTAGAATGAAGGCAATGGTAAAAAAATCAGTCGTTGTCTCTTCTACGTTGTTGGTTGCTTCTTATAGTAACGCTGCTCTTTATAGGGTGGTTTTGGAGGAATCACCAGTAGAAACGGAATCGGTGTATGGGGTTGCAGTTGAACCAGAGCTTGGTACAACGGATTGCTTTAGTACCAGTTGTGGTGACACCGATTACGCATTCGCAGGGGAAGCTCAAAATGCAGAACCAGGTTTTTCCTTTAAAGAGGAGGTCCCTTTTGGTATCGATAACACGTTCTACTATTTGGATTATGACGATATCTATAGCTACTGCACAAGTGAACTTGGCTACGCGACTTGTGAAGCTTGGAGTTCTTTGTTGTGGTATGGCGATGAGGATGCAGGCATTGGAGGCTTGAGAAATGAGCGTGATGCATATTACGAGCTGAGCTATCAGACGAATTCCACGGCTTTCTATGACTCTTATTCGTTAAGTGATATCCCTGATGTTGGCAGTAATCCACCTGATGTGAGCAGTTATAGTTATTCCTTTGTTGATGGAACAGAGGAGAAGGTCATTACTAAAGTTGACGAGAATGGTTTTGTTCTTGGTAACACCAGCAGTGGTTACTACAGTTATAACAACCAATATATTCAGTTGTATAGGCAGCGTGGTTACTACGATACAGGCACTGAATTTACGGTTCTCCAACCTGAAGCCGATACCAGCATTACGATCAGCGATGCTGACGGCGAAGCGAATATAATCTCCCAAATGGGAAGAACGATGGCTTTTGATTCTTTCAGTTATGGAGGGGAAAGCTATGTGGTCGGAAGCGCGTCCGTTGCGACTTTTTATTACAGTGATGAGTATAAAGATTATGACTCTCCGTACACATCCGACAGTGATGCTGAGGATCTAGATAATTGTATCGATGAAGATATTGAGCCTGCTTTATATCCAGAGTGTCAGAACTTTGCTTTTGCTAATCGAGCTTTTGTCTGGAATATAACCGATGCGAATGGTCCCAATGATGATGGAAACCGTTTTGCAGTATCCGATTGGGAAACCAGTTCGACCTATTACTCTTACAACGATGATGAAGCTTCAGCACAAGCGAGTGTGAGGGCTGCAACGATTTCGTCTAGAGGGACATATAGCTCTTATCCTGTTTTAGTTGGTTACAATACGGAACTAGATGATTCAGATAACTTTCTTATGCAGGCTGCTGTGTTTAGGCCAAGCAGTACGTCAAATTTCAGCGTTTCGGAAAATGCTTGGACGACTACATTTATCGCTAATGCGACGGTAGAAGTGAGTGACTCATACATTCACAGTAATTCTGTCGCAACAGACATTAATGAAAACATGATGGTTATTGGTTATGCAAAACGAGATGGTGATTATCCGTCGGATCGTGTGTCTGATAATCGTATGTTCGTCGCTGATGCGAATGACACAACGCCAACAGCCACATTCTTCGCAAGTTTAAGTGAAGACATTTTCTTTGACAGTGCAGAGGGAAAAGCAAATGAGATCAATAGCTACAATGAAATCGTTGGCTATGTTGACGCCGAAACTCACGCTGAAGTAGACGGCCATGAAAGAAGGCATCGCGGCTTCATTTTTCCTTATAACGACACTGGTACCGATGCTGATAGACGTGCAAGATATAATGATCAAGCTTGGTGGTTAGACGACCTAACTAACGGTGGTGACGACAGTGATGCCAACAACCACTTTAGAATATTGGACGCAACCGACATTAATGACGCGGGTGTTATCTCAGGGACGGCAATACAATGTTTTGCGAGTGAAAGTAGCTCCTCTTCTATGGCTTATGATTCAACCGCACACTTTGCTTATTGTAATGATGGAGTAGGTGACGAGAGGGTGGTGGCTGTAAAACTTATCCCGATATCTGGAGCAACAAGTGAAGACATTGCTGAAAGAAGTGATGATAGCGCTGAAGATGTTGAACGTAGTGGTGCCGGTACCGGGTTATTGGTGCTTATCAGTTTGATGTCCGTGCTTTCAGTTCGCTTGAAAAAATCTCGTTCTGTGATTGCCTAAATTGATGACGTGCTCACGAGAGAAACAACCTCTATTTGACCGTCAACCATTAAAGTAATGGGTTAGGTTTGATACTTCGTCCCATAAGAATACCGCTGGGATATGAAGCTTTTTAAAAGAGCATCACCTGTTTTGTGATGCTCTTTTTACGTTCAACATACACTTATCTCTTTCTGCTTTAGCCAAAAAAATCACATGTAACAATTCAATAACATCTCTTGCTCTGCTGTAAATCAAACCACCCTCTTTCAATCCCTTGATAGCACTCACTTTGTTGTTGTGAGGTTTTGTGTGTAACAAATATTTTACAATTTGACGGGTTTTTAGCGTTATTGCCCATTTCCTTCGATGCATTCCAATCTTTCCGCTTGTGGGCCAAATTTAATTAAGGACAAAAAACACGTAATACAAAACCAATAGGTACAAGGAGAAAGTTCATGGTGGATACATACAACCCGCTTGGTACGGATGGATTCGAGTTTGTTGAATACACGGCCGTTGACCACAAGGGAATCGAGCAACTTAAAGCGCTGTTTGTGTCACTTGGTTTTGCCGAGATCGCTAAGCACCGTTCAAAAGAGGCTTGGCTGTATCGACAAGGTGACATCAACTTTATCGTCAATGAGCAGCCACACAGCCAAGCGGAAGCGTTCGCTAAAGTGCATGGGCCATCGGTCTGTGGCATGGCTTTTCGTGTCAACGAAGCGCCAGCTGCAATGGAACAAGCGTTTAAGGGCGGCGGTGAAGAGTACAAAACAGAAATAGGGCCGATGGAGCTGAGCATTCCTGCCATTTACGGCATCGGTGAAAGCCTGCTCTATTTTGTGGATCGCTACGGCAAGCAGAGCATCTACGACGTTGACTTCCGATTCTATGATGACGCGGAAGAGCGCATGGCGAAAGCCGATGTTGGTCTTTATGAGATCGATCACCTCACGCACAACGTGAAACAAGGCAATATGGACCTGTGGTCTGGTTTTTATGAGCGTATCGGTAACTTCCGTGAAATTCGCTATTTCGACATTGAAGGTAAGCTGACAGGCCTTGTGAGCAGAGCCATGACCTCGCCATGTGGCAAAATCCGCATCCCTATCAATGAGTCTTCAGACGACAAATCACAAATCGAAGAGTTCATCCGCGAATACAACGGCGAAGGCATCCAACACATCGCGCTCGCAACGGATGACATCTACAAAACCGTGAAAACCCTGCGTGATCGCGGCATGGACTTTATGCCAACCCCAGATACCTATTACGAGAAAGTCGACGAGCGTGTGAAGGGCCACGGTGAAGACACCGATCTGCTGCGCGATTTACGGGTTCTGATTGATGGCGCGCCGACCAAAGACGGCATCTTGCTGCAAATTTTCACACAGACGGTAATTGGGCCTGTGTTCTTTGAAATCATTCAGCGTAAAGGCAACGAAGGCTTTGGTGAAGGTAACTTCAAGGCGCTGTTTGAATCGATTGAAGAGGACCAGATTCGTCGAGGAGTATTAGACGATGCATAAATGGATCTCGTTTCCTCATCGGGAGGGGGTGTGCTCTAAACAAGCGCACGCCGACTTCCCCGAAGAGGCAATTTATGAGCGAGAAGCGGGCCGAAGTGGATTCTTTGGCCCTGCCGCTCACTTTCATCACCAGCATGCCCCAACAGGTTGGTCGGAGTGGGAGGGTGATTTACGTCCTCGCGCTTTTGATTTTACGCTGGTGGAGAAAGCTAGCCAGATAACCCCTTGGGCGGTGCCTCATCTTTTGCACAATGCGGACTGCAAAATCCGTGTGTGGCGCATGGATGAGAAGATGGATTTCTTGGTGCGTAATTCTGACGGTGATGAGCTGCTGTTCATTCACCAAGGTAGGGCAGATCTCTATTGCGACTATGGTCATTTAGAGGTGAGTGAAGGGGATTACGTGATGATCCCGCGCTCAACCAATTGGCGCTTGGAGCCAAGTGAGCCGATGTTCATCTTGATGATTGAGAACACCGACGCGGCTTATTCCTTGCCTGAGAAGGGCATGGTCGGCAATCACGCGGTGTTTGATCCAGCGGTTCTTGAAATCCCGTCGATCAACGATCAATTCCGCGCTCAGTACTCCGAAGATCAAACCCAAGTTCAGGTGAAACGCCACGACAAAGTCAGTGTGATCACTTATCCGTTCAATCCTTTAGACGCGATTGGTTGGCATGGGGATTTGGCTGTGGTGAAAGTGAATTGGCGCGATATCAGACCGCTGATGTCACATCGTTACCACTTACCACCGTCTGCACACACCACCTTTGTTGGCGCAGGCTTTGTGGTGTGCACCTTTGTACCACGCCCGATTGAGAGCGACCCAGGTGCATTGAAAGTGCCGTTTTACCATAACAATGACGACTACGACGAAGTACTCTTCTATCACGCTGGTGACTTTTTTAGCCGTGACAATATTGAAGCGGGCATGGTGACTTTCCATCCAGCAGGCTTCACTCATGGACCTCACCCAAAAGCTTTCAAAGCGGGGCAAGCGCACAAGAAGAAGTTCACCGATGAAGTCGCGGTGATGATCGATACTCGCCATGCACTGCAGTTCTCTGATGAACTCGATAGCGTTGAGAACAAAGAATATGTCTACAGTTGGCAAGAGAAGTAAGGGGCAACAAGGATGAAATTAGCAACCAAGAAAAATGGTACTCGCGACGGTCTATTGATGGTCGTGAGTAGAGACCTCAAACAGTGTGTGCCAGCGACGGAGATTTTCCATGCGATGCATCTGGCGCCAACCATGCAGGTAGCCTTGGATAACTGGAATAGCGTGGCGCCTCAGTTAGAAGAGTTATACGCCTCGCTCAATAACGGGCATGTGACGGGCAGTGAAGTGTTTGCGCCTCAATATTGTGAATCGCCTCTGCCACGCGCATATCAATGGGCGGATGGCAGTGCTTATGTAAACCATGTTGAACTGGTGCGTAAGGCGCGTGGTGCTGAAATGCCAGAAAGCTTCTGGGTTGATCCATTAATGTATCAAGGCGGCTCAGATGCGTTTATCGGCCCTTGTGACAATATCGAATTTGCCAGCGACGAGTGGGGCATCGATTTCGAAGGTGAGGTTGCGATTGTCACCGGTGATGTACCGATGGGCGCTAGCGCTAAACAAGCGCACTACTCGATTCGCTTGCTGATGTTGGTGAACGATGTGTCGCTGCGCGGTTTGATTCCGGCGGAGCTTGCTAAGGGTTTTGGCTTCTTCCAGTCTAAACCGTCTTCTGCGTTCTCTCCGGTTGCGGTAACACCTGATGAGCTTGGCGAGCAATGGAAAGGCAGTAAGGTACATTTACCGTTGATATCGACCTACAACGACCAGCCTTTTGGTTGTCCGAATGCCGGTGTAGATATGACCTTCAATTTTGCAGAGTTGGTTGTGCATGCAGCTAAAACTCGACCATTATCGGCAGGCGCGATCATAGGTTCAGGCACGGTATCGAATAAGCAAGGCACTGACCACGGCACCTCAATTGCCGAGGGCGGCGTGGGCTATTCATGCATTGCCGAGGTGCGCATGATTGAGACGATTCGCGATGGCAAACCTTCGACTCAATTCATGTCGTTTGGCGACTCGATTCGCCTAGAGATGTTTGATACGGCGGGTGATTCCATTTTTGGTGCGATTGACCAAAAAGTTAGCCAATATCGAGCGTTATAACCCATATTATAAAGATTCAGCTCGAGCGAGATCATTGTATGAATCAGAACATGACACTTTACGGTTATTGGCGCTCTTCGGCCGCCTATCGGGTGCGTATTGGATTGAACCTAAAGCAACTCGACTATGAGTCTAAATCGGTGCATTTGGTGCGTAATGGCGGCGAGCAGCATGATCCACATTATCGTGAGCTCAACGCCAGTGAGTTAGTGCCTGTGCTGGTGGATGGTGAAGTTAAACTCAATCAGTCGCTGACTATTTTGCAATATTTGGATGAAAGCTATTTATGTGAGAGCAGCCCAGACTCATTGTTGATTCCCGAGCAAACACCATTGCGCTATCAAGCGTTGGCGATGGCTCAGGACATTGCGATGGAAATTCACCCTCTGAATAACCTGCGTGTGTTGCAGTATTTGGAGCGAGAGTTGTCGTGTGAGCAAGAGGCGAAAATAGACTGGCTTCACTATTGGATGAGCCAAGGTTTTTCGGCATTAGAAGAGAAGCTTTCTAAGCATCGTCAAACATACGCTGATTCAGTTTATAGCCTCACCGATTCACCATGCATTGTCGATATTTGCTTGGTGCCACAGGTGTATAATGCGCTGCGCTTTGGCGTTGATATGTCGCCTTATCCGCTGATTAACTCAATTGTCGAAGCGTGCAATCAGTTACCTGCTTTTATTGAGGCGATGCCAGAGAATCAAGCGGATGCGAATGATTCCATGTAGATTCACTGATGTAAACGCAAATACTTTTCCCTTACGCTACCAAAACCGTTTTTGGACTATTCTGTTCTAGCCTGATTGCTCATTTAGCAATATACGAATATCTTCACGTATTGGAAAGTCGCTTGATTGAGTGTGCAGTTTTATTGGTGCAGATTAGTATCAATGAAACGGGAGAAGTCATGATCATTAGTATACCAACCGGAGAACGAGCCTCCGGTTGGTATGTTGTTACATCGAAAATATAATCAAGCTGTTACCACTTATACTTCCAACCCGCTTGAGCTAGATAGAATTTCTGGCTGTTGTCTGAACCACTGGTTAGGCCCGCAGACTTAGACTCATCCCACTTGGTTTCTTCGTAAGCCATACCTACCCACAACGTTGATTTAGGGCTCAGTTTATAGTCGATATTCAAACCTAAACGCAGCCCGTCGTCTGTCTCATTGACGACGTTGTAGTTGTTTGACGCATCATAGATTTTCTCGTTGATGAAGTAGCGGAAATAAGGCATCACGCTCCATTTGTCATTAATTTTAGTTGGGAAGTACCCACGAATCTGGTTTTGTTCCCAGTTCTTGTTTTGGTCGTTATCCCAAGTCCAATCGGTGTATAGGTAGACTTTTGCTGTGAAACTATCACTGTGTTTATACGCAAAACCATGCTCCGCTTCCCACTCGTAATCGTTCTCTCCTACGAAGCGATCATAGTAGTAAAACGCATCCCAGTAAGAGAATGAGAGTTTATCGGTGATCTTAAACTCACCACTAGGCATTATCCAGTACAGGTTGTGGCTGCCACGAGCATCTGTTCCCGGTGCAGAGTCGTTAGATTCTTTTCGGTATGTAGCGTTCAGATTAAAGACCACATCATCGTTGCGAACTAAGTTACGAGTCGCACCAATCTGAGTACGGTTTCGTTGAAACGAGTTATCTGTGTTATTTAGATCCTCAGTGATCGAACGGCGCGCCACTTTATGTTCAAGAAAATAGCTCCATTTGGAGTTAGGGCTATTAATGAATAGCTGTGCGACTGGGGTGAGTTTGTCTATCACTGCATTGCCATCAGGGTCTCTGTGCCCTTCAAACTTTTCCATTTCCATGTAAATGTTCGACGCAACGTTCCACTCAGAGGTAAAGTTTTGGGTTAGCTCTTCCGTTTCAACTTTTACGGCGTTGTCTTCAGTCGCAAGCGCGAGACTAGGTAGAAGCAGTGCTAGTAGGGTAGCTCCAGACTTTTTATTTATCATTTTTATTATTCCTAGGACGAATTATTGGTAGTTCACTGAATGGCCGAATGGGTAAATAACGTCACCGTTGTCATTTTTTACATCTACTGGAAGAGTTCCTGTTGGTGCGTTCAGAGGCAGTCCCGTTTGAGGGTTTAAAAACAAGGTGCGAATACCAGAGCTAATGTTTGCTTCAAGTGAATTGCGGTCATTGTTGGTCACGTCGAACCCTGTGATACCGTAAATAGCGATGTTCGCTTGTACACCGTCTACATGGGCAATGTCGTAAGGATTACGCGTTGAAATCATCACCAGTTTTTTGCCTTCAGCATTCGCGATATCTACGATTTTCTGAGCACCTTCTGCGTGAACCATCAGGTTGTACGTCGACATGATAATCAGATCAGATTTTGCAATGGTTCTACGAAGCTCATCTGCATTCAGGTTATCTTCCACCAATGCCGTTTTCAGTTCGCTGATGAACATTGGGTGATTACCTGTCTCTTGTTTCACAACGTTCAGGTACTTGGTTACAAGTGCATTGCGGCTATCTTCATCAGAAATAACTAGGATATTGCTGTCTTCACTTGGATCGACAGGCAATACATTATTTTGGTTTTCAATAAGCGTGATTGATGCATCAGCGACCTTTTTCTCTTCAAGTTTGTTCGCTTCAGAGCCTACTGAGTCGATGGCAAACTGTTTGTCTGTGGTTTGGTAAACCAGACCCATTTGAAGCTTTTTCTTTATAACGCGAGTTGCGGCTTCTTTCATACGCTCAAGGAACTCTGGATTGGTTTCCATTTTGTCTTCTAGGTAGACAAATAGGCTTTCCAACTGTTTGATTTCATCTCGGTTGGTAATTTGAAGCGGCATCAAAGCAATATCAGCACCGGCGTAAAGTGAAGCGTGAACTGCGTAGTTGCGATCAAAGTTGTCAGCGATGGCCCCCATATCGAGCGCATCGGTCACAATTAGCCCATCAAAGCCAATTTTGTCACGTAAAACCCCAGTCAAAATAGGTTTGGAGAACGTTGCAGGGATTAGCATTTCTTTGTCACTTAAGGTCGCTTGGATCATAGTGTCATCCACGCTTGGTAGCGTCACGTGCGCTGACATTATGGAATCGGTACCGTGCTCAATCGCGTACTTAAATGGAGCGAGGTCGATCGCTTCCCACTCTTCTCGTGAGTAGCTGACTTCTGGTAAATCGTAGTGTGAATCGACGCTCACGTTGCCATGCCCAGGAAAGTGCTTCAGTGCACTGATCACGCCAGCTTCATGAATACCATCCATGTAGGCGGTAGACATTTCATTGATCACATCAACATTGCTGCTGTACGAGCGCACACCAATGATCGGGTTGTTCTGGTTCACATTGACATCAACCACAGGACCGAAGTTGTAGTTAATGCCTAAAGCGGACAGCTCTGAGCCGTGAATCTTGCCAGCAACGTAAGCATTGTTCGCGTCACCAGAGGCAGCTAGCGCCATGTTTCCTGGCATCTCTGTGCCATTCTGCAATCGAGTGACGTAACCGCCTTCTTGGTCAGTCGCGATGAGAAGAGGTAGGTTACTGCTCGCCTCTTGCAAGGCATCAGTGAACTCGACGATTTGATTCGAATTCACTAGATTTTGGCGAAATAGAATTACACCGCCGATATGGTAGTCGGTGATCATCGAGCTTATGTCATGGTTAATTCGAGTTACAGGGATCTCTTCATCGGTGTATGGGTCTTTGCCCCACGAGCGAAAATCCATCATCAATGTTTGACCGATTAACTCTCTGTTATTCATCGTACTTACGACGCTTTCAGCGTATTTTTCTGGTTGTTGCTGGTACTGCTCTAGGTCTTGATTACTGAATTTATTCATGCCACTCGAACAACCCACAACAGACAATACTACTGTACTCAAAATGATCTTATTCAATTTCATCACTGCTTTTACCTAAGTTAAATCAACGTTTTTGGAACCAAACATGTACGTAGCAAAGAAACCCACGACATACGAAATAAGAAGACCAATAACAAACACCGCCATCCCTGCAAAAATACCGCTGTTGGAAGTCATTAATGGCACAGCGACGATACCCGATGGGCCAAACACTGTATTTAAACCGACTGGCATCCCTAAGTAAGAGACCAATCCAATAAAGAACCCGCCTGCTGCACCGCCAATACAAGCGGTAACAAACGGTTTTACTCGTGGAAGTGTGACGCCGTAAATCAGCGGCTCACCTATACCCAACAAACCAGGCACAATAGCCCCTTTGACTTGAGTGCGAAGAAGAGAGTCTTTTTGGGCTTTGAAGTACAACGCCATTGACGCGCCGACCTGACCGCCACCCGCCATCGCCAAGATTGGGAACAGAGAGTTAAAGCCTTGCGCTTCCATAAGTGCAAAATAGACAGGAACAAACCCTTGGTGAATACCAAACACGACAGAGATAAGAAATAGGCCAGCCAGTAAAGCGGCACCAAATGGGTTGTCGTTTAAGTTAAGGAATAACCAAGACATGCCTTTGAACAACTCGCCACCAATCGGCATGATCAACAAGTAGGTGACCGCGCCCATAATGAGAAGCGTGACGACAGACGTTAGGATCATATCGAGGTCATCGGGCATGTATTTTCGAACCAGTTTCTCTACGTAAGCACCGGTGATTGCCGCGAGTAATACCCCAATGATGTTGCCACGCGGGTCGATAGAGAATCCGAAAAACTCATTCATCCCTGAGTAGACGCCGGACGTGGCGGTTGGGTCATATCCCAAGACGAACAGTGAAGCCAGAATCGCCCCGTTAACGCCAGAGCCGCCAAAGGCTTGCTGGGCGTTATAGCCAATCAGAATGCTCAAAAAGGCAAAAAGGCCGGTACCAAATACTTTCATGTAGGCAACAAGGTCTAACAGCGACTTGCTTGGTTCTTGATCGATAATGTAGGTCTGCTCAAGTAAGGTTGCAAAACCAAGCAACAGACCCGCCGCGATAAAGCCAGGGATTAAGGGGGTAAAGATGGTAGCGAACTTACTAAGAAATCGCTGTACTCCACTGGTTTGCTTGCTCTTCATTTGCTTTTTTTGTTCAGCCGCAACCGTAGACAAATCTTCCTCTGCATTAGTTTGTTTTACGGTCGCTTCAGGCTGCTCAAGCATCAAGCTGTTCATCAGCTCAGAAGCTTGTTGCGCTTTACCTGGCCCAAGAATGATCTGAAGTTGTTCGTCACTCTCTACCACACCCAGAACGCCTGGGGTTTTCTTGATGGTATCCAGAGACGCTTGATTGATGTCTACGAGGGCTAAACGTAAGCGGGTCATGCAGTTCCCACATTTACGAATGTTGCCACTGCCGCCAACGGCCAACAGTAAAGCTTCAATCATGGTAGGCGTTATTTTTGCCATTTGAATTACCTTTTATAACTGAATTTAATTATTCGTCGGCGAGTGCAGTTCGGATGAAACCACCGCTTTTATTGAGTCGTGCACAGGCTTCTTCGGCGCTGATGCCAGCCAAAATCATGAGAATTGCGGTTTTGCAGTTGTTATTACAAGCGTTAAGCGCATATTCAGCGTGTTTGCTGTCAACTCCGGTTGCTTCAATAACAATGTTGATTTGACGTTGGACGAGTTTGGCGTTGGTCGCCTCTACATCAACCATCAAATTTCCAAACACTTTCCCACTGCGGATCATGGCGCCGCTGGTCAACTTATTGAGAACCAATTTCTGAGCGGTACCGGCCTTCATTCTTGATGACCCAGTCACCACTTCAGGGCCGACAACTGGAGTAATCGCAATGTCTTCGGAATTTGCCATTGGAGATCCGGGGTTACATGAAATTGACACAGTGGTCGCTCCGATGAATCGAGCATAGGTGAGGCCACCCAACACATATGGAGTTCGACCGCTCGCGGCTATTCCGACGACTACGTCTGACTCTGTTAGCGCCAACGATTTTAAATCTGCTTGTGCGAGCGCAGGATCATCTTCCGCGTTCTCTACAGCTTTTAAGATGGCTTGGTGCCCGCCAGCAATAACGCCAATGACTTGTTCAGGGCTCGTGCCATAAGTCGGTGGGCATTCGCTTGCATCTAAAATGCCTAAGCGCCCAGAAGTGCCAGCGCCGATGTAGATTAATCGGCCACCTTTTGCAAAAGCACTTGTGATCGCGTCAACGGCTTTTGCAATGTGAGGAAGGACTTCTTCTACGGCTAACGCAACACGTTGGTCTTCTTTGTTGATGACGGCTAGCATGTCAATTGTTGATAGCTTATCAATGTCTGCGCTTGCAGGATTGCGGCTCTCTGTAACCAAACGGTTCAAATCGATCTTCATTACTTGTTCTCTTACCCAATACAAACTGAGGGCGATACTAAAGAATAAAATATTCCGTTTGAGTGATAAAAATCACAGTTAGAGTTATTCTGAAGTGGTGATTTAGGTGGAATAATTGTGATAAATTTATACTAAATCCCAGGCATTCCGACTTAATTGGCGGTTTGAACTGAATATTAATTATTCCTCATTGGGAATATTTTATTCTAAAATAATCGAGGTGAAATGTGTCAGTCGTGAATAAAATTGTCAGCCGTCGTACTCAGCTCTCTGCCAATGCGAGAAAAATTGCGGATTGGATAACATCAAATGTGGAACAGGCAGCCTCATTGACAAGCCAAGAACTGGCGCAAGCGACCAACGTGAGTCAATCAAGTATCGTGAAATTTACGCAGCGAATTGGTTTTAAAGGCTACAGTGAATTCAAGTTAGCGCTGACGGAGGATATAGGTCGAAAGCACGCCATTCAAACCACCCCACTGCACAGTAATATTCTGGCCGATGACCCATTCAGCGTTATTTCTCAAAAGCTTGTGCAAGAAAAAACCGATGCGATGATCCAGACAACCAATGCGCTGTCACTTGATACCTGCACGGAAGCTATTCGACTGTTAGATGGTGCCAATAGAGTGCAAGTCGTGGGTATTGGAGGCTCAGCACTCACGGCAAAAGAGTTTAGCTTTAAATTGCTGAAATTAGGCATTACCGCTTTAGCAGAACAAGACAGTCACGTTCAGATAGCGATAGCCCGTACGCTTACCCCGCAAGATGTCCAAGTTGTTATTTCGTTTTCAGGGGAAAGAAAAGATGTGTTAATCGCCGCAGAAACAGCAAAGGAGCAAGGTGTTAAGGTCATCGCTCTTACCTCCGCTCGTAAAAGTAAACTTCGAAGCATCGCGGATTTATCCTTTGATACGATTGCTGATGAAAGCCAATACCGAAGTTCATCGATAGCATCCCGAACAGCTCAAAACATTATTACTGATTTGCTGTTCATTGCATTAGTGAAGCAAAGAGATGAATCAGCAAGACAGCTTATTGATGACATCAACTCAGATATTCGTCAGGTTTCGCATAGATAACTGGTTACTTTACTTTCTTCTAGTTTGGATTTTTTGAGATAGGAACACTAAAGCGAAACAACACTCTTTATCTCTTCCAAAACCTCGGCGTTAGCGATAGCCCCGAGGTTTTCTACATTTTTGCCATTGATCACCTGTTTCACAGCCAACTCCACCAGTTTGCCAGAGCGTGTTTTTGGCACGTCGCTGATCGCAAATATCTGGCTTGGCACGTGTCTTGGCGAACAAGAGGATTTGAGTTTGCTTTTGATGGCTGTCAGTAACTTTTCATCTAAACTCACACCTTGCTGCAGCTGAACAAACAGCCATACCTGTTCATTGCGGTCGATGTTTTTACCGACTGCTATCGAATCGATGATGCCGTCAATGGTGTTCACTTGCTGATAGATTTCGGCCGTACCAATTCGCACGCCACCGGGGTTGAGTGTGGTGTCGCCTCGCCCGTAGAACAGGTAGCCGCCATGTTCGCTCTGTGCGACTTCATCACCGTGATGCCACACATTGTCGAATCTATCCCAATAGGTGCTGTGATAGCGCTCTCCGGTGTCATTCCAAAAGCCAGCGGGGAAGTTGGGTAGGGAGTTGGTGCATACTAATTCGCCACGTTCGTGATCGACCTTTTGACCAGACGAATTGAACACCTTGATGTCGACGCCGAGCCCGGCCTGTTGGCACTCACCGCGATACACAGGCGAGATTGGGTTACCCAAAACAAAGCAGCCACAAATATCCGTGCCGCCAGAAATCGACGCTAAATGCAGGTCTTGCTTGATGTGCTTGTAAACGTAATCGAACTGCTCTGGGTAAAGCACAGAACCCGTCGAGCACAGTGTTCTTAATTGAGGCAGAGAGTGGCTGTCGATTGGTGAGAGTTCGGCTTTCTCAATCGCTTCTATGTACTTGGCTGAGGTGCCAAATGTCGATACGTCAGCACGCTGCGCTAAATCCCATAGAACGTTAGGTTGCGGGTAAACCGGGCTACCATCAAAGATAACCAAACAAGCACCGCTGGCGAGCGCAGATACGTGCCAGTTCCACATCATCCAACCACAAGTGGTGTAGTAGAACACGCGATCTCTTGGTTTAATATCGCAATGAAGCTGATGCTCTTTTAGGTGGTTGATGGTAGTGCCACCGACAGAATGCACTATACATTTGGGTTTGCCTGTGGTGCCGGAAGAGTAGAGTACAAACAACGGTTCATTGAAGCCGACACGAGTAAATCGAAGAGGTTTTGTCTGATAGTGATTAATGATGCTGTGCCAGCTTAGAATCGACACATCATGTTCAACTTTTTTCTTCTCTAAATCGCTCTTCTCTAAGTCATTACTCGGTTTCAAATAACCGATCTCACACACCTGTTTTAATTCGTTTAAGTGTTCGATGATTTCACGGTTCTTGCCCGCCATATCGAACGTTTTGCCATTGAAGGTGTAACCGTCACAGGTGAACAGCACCTTAGGTTTCACCTGTCCGAATCGCTCAATCACACTCTCTACTCCAAAATCAGGCGAGGTCGATGTCCAAATCGCGCCTAAGCTGGTGGCGGCTAGCATGGCTATCACGGTTTGTGGCAGATAGGGAGTATACGCAGCAACTATATCACCTTGTTTCACTCCGCTATCGACAAGCCATTGCTGAACACTAGAGACAGCTTCACACAGGGTTTCCCATGTATAACTCTGTTGTTCGCCACGTTCATTCTCAAACCAAATCGCAAGCTCATCAGGCATGGTGTGTGCCAAACGCAGCAAGTTCTCGGCGTAGTTTACTTGTGCATTGGGAAACCAAACCGCATCACGGTTCGATTTAGGCTGCTGCCAGCGGCTCCCACCTTGAGCTTTGATGGTCTCGCTTTCTGCCTTGTTAATAGAGTCTTGTGAGCCGACTACTCCACAAAACTGCCATACGTTTTGCCAAAATGATTCCGGATGTTCCACAGACCATTGATGGAGTTCGGTGTAGCTTTTTACGTCCCTATCTAGGTTTAACCCAGACTGTTCAAGGCTATCGATAAATCGGGTTAAGTTGGCATCGGCGATACGCTGCTCGCTTGGCTGCCAAATGGGCTTATTGCTTTCGTGCATTCCTTTACCTTTAACAAAAAGTTAACGTTTTCAGTCTGGTATTTAGGTTTTACAAAGTCAAAAGTTCAGCAAAATAAGTGTCTGGCGGAATTGTGTAAATAAAATGTTACACGATCGCTTGTTTCGAAAAATCGCGCAAATTGGCGCTTATAAGGAGTGGAGATAGGCTTAAAGTGAGACATTCGAAAGGAGGTGTGTAATGACTCAATATCATTCTAAGTCCGTGAGCCAAGAGGGATGGGTTGAGTGGAGCCTCGAAGAAGATGCCATTTGGCACGACTTGGTGAAAAGGCAACTGGACGTCATTAGTGACCGCGCATGCGATGCTTATTTGCACGGTTTGACCTTGCTGGATCTACCATTAGACAGAGTTCCCCAGCTGCCAGAGATAAATAAAGTGCTAATGGAAACAACCGGTTGGCAAGTTCAGCCTGTGCCTGCATTGATCGATTTCGACCGATTCTTTGATTTGCTCGCCAATAAGAAATTCCCAGTTGCGACATTTCTGAGAACGCGAGACGAGTTCGATTACTTACAAGAACCTGATTTCTTTCATGAAATTTTCGGCCATTGTGCCATGCTCACTAATGCCGATTTCGCGGCTTTCACTGAGCATTATGGAAAACTAGGCCAAGCCGCCACATCTAAACAGCGCGCTTATCTTGCCCGTTTGTATTGGTTTACGGTTGAGTTCGGTTTAGTAAAAGAAGGCCAACAACTGAAAATCTATGGCGGTGGCATTCTTTCGTCTCCAGCGGAAACTATGTATGCGTTGGGAGGGGATTTGGCGGTTCGCGAGCGGTTCGATCTGCAAACGGTGTTAAGAACTCCTTATCGAATCGACATCATGCAGCCGAAATATTACGTGATCGACGAGCTATCTGAGCTCTTTAAAATCAGTCAGGAAAACCTATTACAGCAAGCTGATCTCGCCATAGACGCGGGGTTACTACCACCACTTTTTGAACCCAAGGAACCAACACATGTTGAATGAACAAAAATGCGAAGCCTGCAGTATCGACGCGATTGCCCTAAGTAAAGATGAACAACAATCTTTACTGTTGGAGTTGTCCGACTGGCAGATCATCGAAAGAGACGGCATCCCGCAGCTTGAGAAGGTGTTCAAGTTTAAGAACTACAAGCAAGCATGGGCATTCAGCAACATAGTGTCAGAACTGGCAGAAGAAGAGTTCCACCATCCTTCGATCTTATTGGAGTGGGGCAAAGTCACCGTCACTTGGTGGAGCCACTCAATCAAAGGCCTGCACAAAAATGACTTCATCTGCGCCTCACGCTGCGATGTGTTCGCGGTGAGTGAATAGTTTTGTAGGTTAGGAGTTACTCTTGCAACCTCTGTGATGCGATTAACTCATTATTCGACTCATTAGGTGAGTCGAATAATGGCTTGAACGGCTCATAGTATGAGTGTGACGACCTCGATATTTTCCATTTTAAATATTAAAAACCCGCTTATAGCGGGTTTGTTTTATACATTGCTTGGGATTGCAACTGAATTTCGACATTCGGCTATTCTATCGAGTGGCGTTTTCATCGCTAGTCTCATTTTGAAATTAAGGTCACTCATCGATGTTTTGACCGTAGATCTTGATTTAACTTTTAACAAAGGGAAAATATAGTCTTTTCCTGACACAACATCTAACTTAGAGCAGCCAGATTCAGCAAAACGAGTCAGTATAATATCTCGAGTAGAGTTAAATACTTCCGTTCCAAATTCAGTCTTCAAATCGTGGTTTATACTCTCTATTCTAGCTTCAACTTTTTCTTTCGAAAGGTTTCCAAACCCATCTTGAACCAAATTCTTGACTTCATAAGCAACTGTTTGAACGGTTGGTTTTAGTTTCATTGAGACAGCATAAACAATGAATAAGTCAAAGAGTAGATTTAAGTTGTTGCGTTCCCAGTTGTCAAAATCAAATTTTTCTATTAACTCATCTTTAAATAGAATAATTTCCTCTTCATCAAGAATGTCAATAATTGCATTTTTCTCACAGAGCAAGTTCTCAAAGCAATAAAAAGGGAACTTATAGAAACCATTTTTATTTTCTATGGTGTCACCCGTTAAGATAAATAAATCACCATCAACTACATAAAGTGTAGGTCTCGTTATCGATTCAATATTTTCTTGAAAATTTTTAATAACTTCCTTTCGAGATCCCAAAGGAAAAACTTTATCGACTCTGAATTGCCCCGTAAATTTACGTGAGAATATAGTGGATAGGAGTTTCTCGTAACCCAAAGCTGTGTCTTCAACAAATATATCAATATCATTCACTTCTTCGAAAAACTTACTCCGAGCAGAACGTGCTGCAATACTTCTTTCTAATGCCATAAATTTATCTACACGTTACCACTTTATTTTTATGAGACGCTACAATCTCTGGGGAGTGAGTAGCAAGTATAAACTGAGATTTTTGATTTATATTAAATATTGTCTCTGTAAACTTGTCTTGCCAGCCAAGATGTAATGATAGTTCTGGCTCATCAACTATGAATACAGACTTCCCGCTTCTTCTATTAAAATACGCGTGAGCAAATATAATTAATAATTGTCGTTCGCCAGAGGATAGGCTTTCGATAGTACATTCTTGACCATCTGGCCTTATCACATTTAGTTGACCAACTGCATTGACTACCAGTCGTTTATTTGAGTCTGTATAAAACGAGTTAATAGTATCTATAAAGTTATTAATTGGGTTGAAAAGCTTTTCAATTTTGGTGTTATGCTCGTCAATAATCTCTACTATTCTCGACATTCTTTCTATTTGAGCTTTGTTTAACAGCCAATCAACTGAGAGCCCTTTATCCATTGTGGACAGTTGTTCAAACAAGTCAGTTACCTTGTTAAAAAATTTGTCAACTTCCTGACTTAGGCTTGAGTTTTCAAGACCGATATTGGAAAGAGCATCTCTTATTTCATTTTGCCTCTTTATTAGACCTTGCTTTTCTCTCCAGTTATTTATTTGAGTTGTTCCATCATTAGTGAAAGATTCGAAATCATGAAATTGGAATACAGACAATAGAATACTGTCTCTCAAACGATTTGACTGGTTTTGTTCTAACTCACGAACTCTTCGATATGTACTTTGAACAAGAAGTTCAGTTTCCATTAAACTAGTACCTAAAGAGCCGGTGATTAGCCTTTTTGGATTTGAAACTGCGTGCTTTTTTTTCATCCAAAGTTGTCGTTCGTAATAGTAATCAGAGTGATTGTTTACTTCATTACTTCTGCGATCAAGACCTAAGAATATAGGTGACTTGATTTTGGATATCGTGTTGATGACAGGGTGATTCATGAATTGGCGGTTCAAATCATCAACTAATTCATCAATCTTTCCTTCTTGGTGTGAATAGTAATTTGATTCAATCCCTGACAGTGAGGAGAAAATAGCTAGATCTTTCTCACAGCTGATTCCTAAACACTTTTCATTTCCCATGTCATTACAATAGATTTTAACTTCTCTGCCTTTGTCTTCTAGAATTAAGCTAATACTTTCAAATTGTACTTTTAGCAATTCTTTAAAGTTTGGTGTAACAAGTGCGTTCATTAACTTTAGCGCTGTCGTTTTACCAGAGCCATTCATCCCGACTAGAAAACTGACATCTTTATAAAAATCGATTTCAAAATCCAAGTAGCCAAAAATCTTACTACCTCTAAAGCCCTTTACTAACATTAAATCAAACTCCTAATTTAAGGTATGGTTGCCCGTATTGCGATTATGTTATGCCACTAATTTATATACATCAATGTAAATAGTCACTCATTCCGTCTTTAAAAAGAGAACTGAAGCGATGAGTTAGATTTTTACGTACCTCGGAATTGAGGAATCTGTTTTACTTTTAAACAAATTTACTAGCTGTAATGTTGGTTGTGTTTCAAAGTGGCAAGCGTACGGCCCATCAAAGTAGTATTAAGCCTTAACTTCCATATTGAAATATCAGCCATATCTTTTGTTGTTTAACTACTTCAGCCAAACACACTTTCCCAAACTAGCTTGACCTGCATCAGCGACTTGCTGCTTTCTCGTCCGACAACCCCCACTATTGCTCATAGTATTGGTTTTATGAGGCTGCTCTATGATATATTTCTCGGCCAAGTGTATTACAGACGAAGGCTAGCAATGTCTATCAACCTTTCACTCCTTCCACCCAGCGAGAAAAATAAAATCGAACTGGATAAGCAAGCATCGTTTCTTGTATGGAAACTGAAGCAAGCGAAATGTGGCCCTGAAGCCATTGTTGAAGAAGCAATGAAGCTAGGTGACCCAGATGAAAAGGTGTGGTTTGAACAGTCTGTAGAAAAATACAAACGGGTAATGGGTGTCGCATAAACGCAGACAAACCTTGCCCAGCAGTGCTGTAGAATTGAAATGACACAGTAATTTGCTAGAATTTGCACCGTTAATTGAATCAGAGAGAAGATCCCGATGGGAAGAAGTTTTGAAGTGCGCAAGGCCTCAATGGCGAAAACTGCAGGCGCAAAAATTAAAGTTTATTCTAAATACGGTAAAGAGATTTACGTACTGGCTAAGAACGGCAGCTCTGACCCAGACATGAACCTACCTCTTAAGCACCTGATTGCTAAAGCGAAGAAAGACCAAGTACCAGCACACGTTATCGAAAAAGCGATCGATAAAGCGAACGGCGGCGGCGGTGAAGACTTCCAACCAGCTCGCTACGAAGGTTTTGGCCCAGGTGGCACAAGCGTAATCGTTGACTGTCTAACTGACAACGGCAACCGTACTTTCCAAGACGTTCGCCAATGTTTCGTTAAGACTGGCGCGAAAATCGGTGTTGAAGGTACTGTTTCTCACATGTTCGCTCACCAAGCTGTATTCCAGTTCAAAGGCGAAGATGACGAGATCATCCTAGAAACGCTTATGATGGAAGACGTAGACGTGACTGACGTTGAGCTAGAAGACGGTGTAATCACTGTATTCGCTCCAACGACTGAGTTCTTCAAAACGAAGACTGCACTAAACACTGCGTTCCCAGAGCTAACGCTAGACGTTGAGGAAATCACTTTCGTTCCTCAAACAACTACGCCAGTAGCTGAAGAAGATTCTGAGAAATTCCAGAAGTTCTTAGACATGCTTGACGACTGTGATGACGTTCAGCAGGTTTACCACAACGCTGAGCTGTAATCTTTACAGTAACAACAGTTATTAAAAAACCGAGCCTAGTGCTCGGTTTTTTTATGAACGTTATACCTGATTTTCCTTGATCATCGTTCCATAATGTACGGCTGACAAAGCGTTCTCTGGTCGCGATTTATCGCTGAACTTCATTATATTGTTCGTCTTATCCCGACATGAATCTGATTTAAGTACTCCCTGAGTATCATCGGGGTGATCGCCAAGCGTATTTAGTGTACAAAGAAAGAAAATATCAGCCAAAGGCTTTGACCCTGCTTATTGATGCACTGATTGAGAGTGTTCGATCTTTTCATAGCGATGGTTTGGTCAAATAAAAGGAGAAAGAAATGAAAGTAAGTTTTATCGGGCTAGGCGTTATGGGTTTCCCAATGGCAGGCCATCTAGTCAAAGCCGGTTTTGAAGTAACGGTATTTAACCGCACTCACAGCAAAGCGCTAGGCTGGGCTGATAAACACCAAGGTAAAGCGGCTGAATCTGTGGCTGAGTGTGTAGCGGAAGCTGACGTGGTATTGGTTTGTGTGGGTAACGATGACGACGTACGCAGCATGACAACCAGCGAAACAGGCGCATTGGCAGCGATGAAGCCAAACGCGATTCTTGTCGATCACACTACAACATCTGCAGTCCTGTCTGAAGAGCTTGAAGTGGCTGCGAAGCAAGCAGGTATTCGCTTTATGGATGCACCTGTGTCTGGTGGTCAAGCGGGCGCAGAAAATGGCGTGCTAACCATCATGTGTGGTGGTGAACAAGCGTTATTTAATGACCTTCAACCTGTGTTCGAAGCTTACGGTAAGTCGTCAGTTCTTATGGGTAACGTCGGCCAAGGCCAACGTGCGAAAATGGTTAACCAGATCTGCATTGCAGGTGTATTGAACGGCTTATCTGAAGGCTTAGTGCTTGCTGAAAAATCAGGTTTGGATATCCAAACGCTAGTTGATTGCCTTAAAAACGGCGCTGCTGGCTCATGGCAGATGGAAAACCGTGCTACCACAATGGCACAAGACAAGTTCGATTTTGGCTTTGCAATTGATTGGATGATCAAAGACTTAGGTTTCTGTCTAGATGAAGCTGAGCGCCAAGGCATCCAGCTTCCACTGACTGAAAAGACCAACAACGCCTACAAGGCACTGTCTGCCGAAGGACAAGGCCGCATGGATACATCAGTATTGATGAAAGCCGTGGTTGAAGAGACAAAGAAGTAGAAAGATCGAAGTAATAGGAACTTCGTTTAGATAACTAAAAATAGCCGCGGATTAGCGGCTATTTTTTTGGTTTGAGCTCTGCCGAATGCGTTAATCCAAAATAAATCCCCTCCTAGCCTCCCCTTGATTCATATGTAGATCCCTTGCTGATCGTGGAGAGGGGAGGAATAGAACATCGATCGTTAAAAGTGTCGATGTATGTTCAGTGCTAAAGAAAGTTCTCCCCCTCTGCTAAAGATCTAGAGATATTGATGAACCCAGATTGAGGGGGAGTTAGAGGGGGAGGTAACTATGGCTAATTATGCGAATAGTGTTCGTCTAGTTCCTATAAGGTTGAGACCCCACTCACACCGCCTCTCAACCATTCACTCCTTATAATTACCATTCGTCGCATTGGTAAAACTGCACGACAAATTCTAGTTAACCTTTCAACGTCAACATTTGAAAGGGATTAGAAATCATGACTACTTCACACTCATTTAATTCAGGCTCTACAACTTCTGTGCTTAAGCGTTCATTGCTGATTGCTCTTGTTTCGTTTGCACCGTCGTTAGCTTTAGCGAACCCGAGTTCAGACGTGCTCGATATCTACAACCAAGCGGCGCAAGGCAATGAAGACTTGGTTGAGGTGGCTTATGAACGCCTTAATGACACGCTGCAACAAGACGGCGCTACGCCACTGACTTTAGTTTATTTAGGAAGCACAGAAACCCTGATGGGGCGTGATGCGTTCTTACCTTGGAACAAGATGAAGTATGTGGAGAGAGGCTTATCAACCATTGATAAATCACTGGTGCTGCTGAAAGACGAAGACCAACCAATTCATGAACAACCCCGTGTTCAAGGGCTGCCAGATTCTTACCTAACTCGCGCAATGGCCGCCGTTACTTACACCTCTCTGCCAGACATGTTTAATCATTTCGATCGTGGTTATGACCTGTTCCTCTCGCTATTGGCTGAAGATGCTTTCCAGCAACAGCATTTCGCTGTGACATCGTGGATTTACCGTTATGCGATTGAGGCATCGATTCGTGCTGAAGACCTAACGCAAGCACAAGCGTGGCTAGAGCAAATGGAAACGGCCGATGCCGACAACATCGAAACGATGACTGCGAAGGCCCTAATAGCGAAAGCGAAATAAAGGGCATGGAAGCTAAACAGTTGGTTAGTAATCAGAGGAAAACGGGATGATTGAATTTAAAGATATCGGCAAAGCATATGTCACAGGCGGTCAACGTGTTGATGCATTAAACGGGGTCGATGGCCATATCCAGCGCGGTGAAATGGTGGCGTTGTGTGGCCCGTCGGGTTCTGGAAAAAGCACACTTTTGAATATTCTTGGTTTGTTGGATATGAGCTATCGAGGACAGATCAATATTGATGGCCAACCGTATCCGACAGAGCAAATCGCCGCTGCACGCTTTCGCCGTCAGTCGTTGGGTTTTGTATTTCAGCGCTTCAATCTGGTTCCAGTGATGACGGCACTTGAGAACGTGGCCTACCCATTGATGTTGAACCAATGTTCGAAACAAGAACAGCAGACCAGAGCACAAGAGATGTTGGAGCGTGTTGGGCTAGGCGAATATGTACATCATCGCCCAGACAATCTTTCAGGCGGCCAGCAGCAACGTGTCGCGATAGCCAGAGCGCTAATCCACAACCCAAGCTTAGTCATTGCCGATGAGCCGACCGCTAGCTTAGACAGTCACACCGCCAACCTTGTGATCGACATTATGAAAGAGCTCGGCCATGAAATGGGCACCACCTTTATTGTCGCAACGCATGACCCAAGAATGGCGCAGCGTTGTGACCGAGTCATTGAACTTATCGATGGTCAACTGGCACTACAAGCCACAGCAATGGAGGCAATCTCATGGGCAAGTTAACACAAAGAATGAGCACTTTTTTGCTTCCTACCTCGGTGCGTTTGGCGTGGCTTAATTTATTGAGAAACGGTCGCCGTAGTCTGCTTTCGGTATTGATCATCGCAATTGCCGTATTTGCGCTGACCTCGGCTGGAGGTTATGGGCTTTATACCTATGAATCTCTGCGTGAATCGACCGCGCGCGATACTGGTCATCTTACTTTGAGTACGCCGGGATATTTTGAGCAAGATGAAGACATGCCGCTGAGCAATGGTCTAGACAATGTTCAAGCCCTAACCAAGAGCATTATTGGCGACAGCGACGTGCGTGGTGTGCAGCCTAGGGTCTATTTTAGCGGCTTGGTTTCTAACGGCAGCAAGTCGACCATCTTTATGGGAACGGGTGTTAATGAGCGTGAGTTCGACATGAAAGGTCCATTCCTTGATGTGCGCAGTGGTCAAACTCTCTCAGATGTGAAATCTCCCAGATACGACAGCCAAGAGCCACAAGTGATGCTGGGAACCGACCTTGCTCGCAACCTCAAAGTTGCGGTTGATGATTGGGTGACACTGCTCGCCACCACCAGTGATGGCGCATTGAACGCTTTTGATTTTAAGGTGCAGGGTATTTACTCGACAGGAGTGCCTGAGCTGGATAAGCGTCAGTTATACGTACACATCACCACTGCCCAAGAGCTTTTAGCGTCAGATAAAGTCAGCACCTTGTCGGTCTTTCTTTTTGAAACCAACAAGACTTCGACGGTTCAACAGCGCATCCAATTGGCTTTGGACAAGCAAGTTGGTCAACAGGGCTCAGATATTGAGCTCACCCCATGGCAAGGTCGCGCGTTCTTCTACACCAAGGTTAAAGACCTTTACGACCGTATCTTCGGCATCATGGGCGCAGTGATGGCATTGGTAGTGTTCGTATCTTTGTTTAACACCATGACCATGTCGGTGACGGAGCGAACTCGTGAGATTGGCACTTTGTCGGCACTTGGCAGTTACCCTTCTGAAATCGTGGCGGGTTTCTTAAAAGAGGCGGGATTGTTGGCTGTGATTGGCAGCGCGATCGGCGCGTTAGTGAGTGGCTTCGTGTCGGTGTTATTGCTGGTGGTGGATATCCAAATGCCACCACCTCCCGGCAGAACCGAGGGTTACCCACTCAACATTTACTTCTCATTGGAATTAGTTGGTTACGCCACTTTAGGTGTGTTGACGATATGTTTGCTAGCTGCTTATTTTTCTGCTCGCAAAGGCGTGAATAAGCCAATCACGGAGGCGCTGGTTTATGTATAAATTTACTCGTTCACTCACTGTTTTAGGTTCTGTATTGGTTTTGGTTCTAGCATCGACACCAAGCTGGGCAGTCGATTCACAACAAGTCACAGAGATGATCGCCAAGGCGGATAGCTATCGCTTGAACAGCGAACAGGCGTCTAAAGTGGTTTCTCTGGTGGCGCTATATCAAGACGAGCAACTGGACAAAACCCGTGAATACAACGTCTACACAAGACCAAATCGAGAGTCATTAGTGGTCTTTAAATCAGCCGTTGAGGCAGGTCAAAAGATGCTGATGATTGAAGATAACTATTGGCTGTTGATGCCGAAATCTCGTCGACCAATTCGTATTACACCGATGCAAAAGCTATTGGGTGAAGCCTCGGTAGGCGATATTTCAACGCTGACGTGGAGTGAAGATTACCAAGGTGAGTGGGTTGCCGAGCAACAAGTTGAGATGCCGACTGGCGAGACACTCGATACCCATCATTTAAAGCTCGCGGCGAAAACCAAGGGGGCGAGTTACCAGTCGATTGATCTGTGGTTAACAGCAGACCGTGCATTCCCAGTTAAAGCGGATCTGTATCTGCGTTCTGGAAAACTGGCGAAACAAGCTTGGTTTACTGAAGGCGTGCGTGATGGATTACCAACAGTGGTGTCGATGACCTTGCTCGATAAGATTCAGCCGAGTAAGAAAACCGTGATTGAGTACCGCGAGGTGAGTGAACAAGCCTTGGCTGACAAATACTACAACCCTGCTTACTTATCGCGTAACAGCGTGTCTGGGCTGTAGGTGAGCGTCATGAAAGCTTCCAATTGCCGATTCCACATAAAGCCTTCAATCGCTACTTTGCTTGCTTTGTCTTGTGTGAGTAACACGATTCAAGCGGACGACCTGAGCTTGGCGTGGGATTGGCAACTCAGTGCAGAAGTGATTGAATCGAGAGAGTCACCATTTAGCCCTTTAGCGTCTGATAATCGTCAGTCTTTAAATGGCTTGCTGGATCTAGAGGTTGGATATAACAATTGGCTTGGTCTGTTCGCAGTTAAAGCCAACGATATTTTGAGCAACGATCCACAGGGGAATGAGGCGAGCTTTGAATCGGAATTCATTGTGCGCGAGCTGTTTTGGCAAGGTGGTGTTGAACTGTCTAATTCAGCGTTCGGTGACCACTATCTTGATGTCACGCTTGGCAAGGTTCGTTTGGATTGGGGCGTGGGCTATGGCTATCGACCGTTAGACATCATCAAACCTTATCGACAAAACCCAGTGGGCATTGTCGCAGAAGAGGGCGCAGGTGTTGCCTCGGCGTCACTGTTCGATATGACGGGCGAATGGACACTGCTTTACAGCGATTCGTCATGGACTTCCCAAGACGTAAATGAATTCGAAAAGCAGAATCAGCAACAAGGCTTTGGGATACGTCGTTACAATCTGGTTGGCGACCACGAATATCAGTGGGTCGCTTATTACGACGATGTACGCCATGGCTTACTTGGGGCGAGTTTAGTGTCGGTGTTGAATCTCGCTTGGGAGTTTCATGGCTCGGTGGTTTATCAGCGACAAAGCCTTGGCTACAGTCAGCCGGATTCAATGCTTAAACCGGTTTATCTTGAAGAGCAGGGCGAGGCTTATCAAGCGTTAGCAGGATTAACATGGGCCAATGACACGGGCCATAATGTGGTGCTGGAATACTGGTTTGATAGCCGTGCTTGGAGTCATTCTGAGTGGCAAAGCGCGATAGAAAGTGCAGAGTCTTTGTCGGTTAATCCGATGACATCTTCGTTGGTAGGTTCTTATGCGCAAGGCTATCAGCACGCCAATTTGGTTCAACACAACATCATGTTTCATTGGTCTCTGGATTCGACACATGGCTGGCTTGAAGATATCACGCCAACATTCGATGTCACGTTGTCTCCTCAAGATGGCGGTTTTATTGCGACTCAGTGGCTCAATTATCAGGCTTTAGATAATGGCAATTCATCGTTGGATTTGGAACTTGCTGCACGCTTTCTAGGTGGTAAAAGTGATTCTGCTTACGCCAGTTTACCCGATAGTCATATGATTCTCTTAAATATCAAAGGACGATTTTAATGGACACTTCTTCAAACAGTCGATTTTCATGGATTAAGAGTTTCGCGTTCACCACGCTATTTTGTGTTCTTATTGCGATTACAACCCATACGATTTGGGGCGGCGGATTAACGGTTAACCTGGCAATCAGTTTTGGCTTTGGCTACAGCGCCGTGGGTTCTTCTTTCATCTTGGTGAAGTTGTTTAAGAGGACATCTCGAACGCTTGAGGTGGGTATCTCAATGGTGATCGCGATGACCTTTGGTACCTTGAACGCACACTATTGGTTGAACGGGTATTTCGGGGCTAATATCTCGGACCTTAAATCTGTAGTCTTGCTCGGTGTGATCTTCTGTTCGGTTTGCTATTACTATTTCTATACTCGGGAGCAGCAGTTACGTGCCGATAACGAATTGGAAGTGGCCAAGCGTCGTCAGGCCGACCAAGAAAAGGTGGTGGTGCTAAGCCAGCTTAAACAACTGCAAAGCCAAATTGAACCGCACTTCTTGTTCAACACGCTTGCGACCATCAATGTATTGATTGAGAGTGACAGCGCGAAAGCCAAGTTGATGCTCGAAAAACTGACTGACTTATTACGTGTAACTCTGAAAAACAGCCGCACCGAGCAATCGACCATCGCACAAGAGGTCGACTTGTTAGACGCTTATCTTAATATCCAAAAGATACGCTTGGGTGAGCGCTTAACGTTCTCGATTGAAACACACGAGATTAGCGATTTGCAGGTGATTCCACCGTTCTTGATTCAACCTTTGGTCGAGAATGCACTCACGCACGGCATCGAGCCCAAAGCCGCTGGTGGCCAAGTGAATATTCGTATTACTCAACAAGCACAGCAGCTAAAAATTGAAGTGGCTGATAATGGCGCTGGGTTGAAAACGCCTTCTGCGAATACGGGGCACGGTGTTGGGTTAAGCAATATTCGTCAAAGAATCGAAACCCTGTATGGTGATAAGGCGAGCCTAACGATTACTGAGCACGCTGAAGGCGGGGTAGTCTCGACGATCTTGTTACCGTTGACTGAGGCAGCCGCCTAGAATTACAGATCAGAAAACACCGAACAGTGACGCAAAATAGACGATTTACAGTGTGAATTTAAAGGACTAACCATGAACAACCCAACAGTACAGCCGAGCGTAACGGCGATAATCGCAGACGATGAAGCACTGTTAAGGCACCACTTAGACAAGAGCCTTGCTGAGGTTTGGCCGGAGTTAGAAATCGTCAGTAAAGCACAAAACGGTTTGGAGGCGATGGAGAGTATTCAGCAGCTTAAGCCCGACGTGGCTTTTCTCGATATTCGTATGCCGGAACTGGATGGTATCTCTCTGGCGAAACAACTCAACAAGTTAGATTCACCGCCATTGATTGTGTTTATCACGGCTTATGACGAATACGCGGTCAAAGCTTTTGATCACAATGCGATGGACTACCTGCTTAAGCCAATCAATGAAGAGCGTTTACTGGCCACATGTCAGAAAGTGCAAGCGCGTCTGTCGAGCAATCAAACACAAACAGGTACCACGCCAGAACAGCCCGATATCACGGCGTTAATGGCTCAGCTTCAACAACTATCCCAGTCGACGTCACAGCAAACGCAGCCTCCTTATCTATCGCAGCCCCTTTATCAACAGCAGAAGAAACATCTAACGTGGCTCAAGGCTAGCGTTGGAGAAGACATTCACCTAATCGCAGTCGATGATGTGGCTTACTTCAAAGCGGAAGACAAGTACGTGTCTATATTTAAGAAGGGTCAAGGGGGATCGCTAGAGGAGTATATTCTTCGCGTGTCGCTAAAAGAGTTGATAGCGCAACTCAATCCTGATGAGTTTTGGCAAATCCACCGTTCAGTGGTAGTGAAAGTTTCCGCCATTGATAAGGTGAAGAAAGGACTCTCTGGCAAGATGTCGGCGTATGTGTCAGGGGAAAAGCTACCGATCAGCCGTGCCTCGCAAGCGTTGTTTAAGGGTATGTAGAGAACTGGCTGAAATTTATGTAGCTTATTGATTTTAAATAGATGTAGTTAGCGAGTCTAAAATCGATGTATTAGGCTCTTATCAAAACACCACTTTAAATGAGCACAGCGATCTTACATAACGATTTATGATTTATAAAATAAAGATCTAGATCACAAAGATACTCATCAGGTTCAATATTAAATAATAATCGTTAGCTCAATCTGTATATTGTCGATGAATGACATTAAGAGGTTGTTATGAAAACATATTATTTAGCGACGGCTCTATGCCTCACCTTAGTTGGCTGTAGCTCAACATCAAAAACTACCGAAACGCCAATCCAGCCGGATCCGGCATGGACTTCAGGCCAACTAGAAAATGGCCTTACTTATCATGTTTATCAAGATCATGAAGAATCCGTATCTGTTCGTTTAGTCGTGCACGCCGGTTCGATTCAAGAGACTTCTCAACAAGAAGGCTACGCGCACTTCTTGGAACACATGGCATTCAATGGCAGTAAAAACTTCTCTCAGAACGATGTGATTCGTCTATTCGAAGACGCAGGCGCTAGCTTTGGTGCTGATATTAATGCCTACACTTCTTATGAAGAGACGGTCTACCAGTTAGATTTGCCAGATAACATCCAATTGCAGTCTGCTTTGACGTGGATGCGTGACATTGGTGATGGCCTGGATCTATCAAGTTCAGAAGTCGAAAAAGAAAAAGGCGTGGTTCTTGGTGAGTTCCGTATGGCTCGCCTCGATGATAAGTCATTCGGAGATATATATTATGATTACTTCGTTGAAGGCGGCCCGTATGAATCGCAAGATGCATTAGGGACTAAATCGTCGATCGTGAATGCTACTCCTCAAGGCATCAGCAACTTTTATCAGACTTGGTATCAACCTCAAATAGTTGAGCTGGTCGTTTCTGGTGATGTGGACATCAAAACCGTGATTCCACTCATTGAAGAAAAGTTTTCTAGCTGGGAACGTGGCGACACGCCGAGACCAGATAAACAGAAAGTGACCTCATTCAATGAAGATGATTATGTTGAGTACGCAGGAAGAGAAGCGCCAAGCATCACTCTGACGTTTAACCGAGGTTTAAATAGAGTTGAAAATCATGCTCAGCAGAACCAACGCAGGTTAGATGAAACCTCTCAACAATTGATTCGACAGCGATTAGAAGCGGTGTTCAATGATGCCGCGCTGCCGACTCAATGGATAGCGTCTGATAGCTATCGAATGGGTTCTCTGTACTATTCGTCAATAAGTGTTGGGTTTCCGACTGGAGGCCGCGAAGTTATCCAAAAAGATCTGCTTTCTACATTGGCATCACTGCGTGATTTTGGTGTTTCGGAAACGGATATTGTTGGTGAACTGCACTACTACCAAGACTTGCTGGATAACATTGAGCATGACTGGGATAAAATGGACAGCGTTGAACACGCGAATTACAAAGTGAGCAGGTTAGTCACTGATCGAATTGTCCAATCACAGAAAGACTATCAAGTCAGCTTGGAAGCTTTCATTGATAACTTGAGCCTTGAAGTGATTAACGACAACATCAAGAATCTACTTTCTGATGATTACTTTATTGTTATTGGGATGGACGACAATGAAGACAGAACTGCGGTCATCAACTCTCTAGATAGCTTAAAAACCACGTATAGCGAGGCGGGAATTCCGCCGCTTGCGATTGGAACAGCCAGTGCCTTTGCTGTACCTAGCTCGCAAGGCGAGGTTGTGCTTGCTGAACAAATGTCTATTGACCCATACATCCAAAAGTGGACGTTAAGTAATGGTATCGATATGTGGTACTTGCGTGATTATGTGGCAGGTGATGATGTCGGTGTAATGTATATGAGCCTTGGCGGAAAAGCCGCTTTGGATCCGAGCTTGTACCCAGCGGTTGAGGTCGCATTACCTACTTTCGCTCGAAGCGGTGCCGGTGAGTTTACGGGCTCTGAGCTTTTAGCGTACTTTGATCGTGAAGATATTAGAGCTGATTCCTTTATTGGCAACACTCGCCATGGTGTTGAATTTAGTATTAACAAAGATGGGCTCAAAGATACGTTTGCTGCGCTTTATACCTTCATAACTGCGCCTAAAATTGTTCCCGAGCAGTTAGAGGCAGTGAAACAGGAGTTTGTACAAGGTCAAGAATCTTTCTTGAGCAGCCCTGTCGGTCAGTTTGAGCGCGCAAGAAACCAGAATATCTATCGTCAAGACAGTGGCCACCTCTTTGTTGATAAAGAACGTGTTGAAGCGGTTTCTGTGGAAGACGTCGCTAATCTTCATCAGCAATTGTTTGGTCAAATGAGGCATAACCAATTGGTGATCGTGGGTGACATCGACCCAAGTGAATTAAAGCCTTTGGTTGAGCAATACTTGGCTTCGATTCCATTAGAAAAAGCTGAGGTTCCTGAATTTAAGGTGGCTTACAAGCAGCCATCTGAATCACGCATTGATTTAGCGATCAACAATGTGAATAGTGCAGAGTACATCCTACGAGTTATCTCTGAACCTGAAGCCGAAACCGACCAAGGCGTAACGGCAAAAGATATCTTCACGGAAAACTTGCTAGAACGACTGCTGGCGGCTCGTTTAGATGCTTATATTCGTGAAGAGTTGAGCTTAGATTACTCGCCATATACGTATTCATCATCCGCAGATAGTGAGCTGAGTGGTGAGTGGGTTATCGGGGCGATGGTAGCGCCGGAGAACGTTGACCAAGTCGAAGTGGCGATCGATAAAGTGATTGCAGACCTTTTACAAGGCGTCTCTGAAAAGGAAATGCACGCAGTCGTGAAACAGTTTGAAGCGGACTTCACGCCTCTCGAGATGAGCTCTATTGACCAAGCATGGTACCTGTCTCGTTATTTACTTCATGGTTACGATATCGAAGCTTTGTCTCAAGTTGAGCGAGTGGCGAGGTCGATTACTGCGGAAGACATGAATCAACTTGTCCAACGCATCTTTGGTGAAGATAGCCGTAAGGTTAAGAACATCATGCGTCCTAAAGCCTAAAGCCTAAAGCCTAAAGCCTAAAGCCTAAAGCTTGAAACCAACAGAAAGAGACAACTCAAAGCCAAGCGAGCACCGCTTGGCTTTCTTGTTTTCCCACCATTCATAACGTCTATGCCTCACCTGTTGTTAAGCCGTTTTAGATCTATGTAAATCTAAATTTTGAGATCGCTTAATCGGTTGCATCGTATCATTTTCTAAAAAAATGTTTTAAATCAAGACAGCGTTTCATTTGTATTGTAGATTGACGATCTACGAGAATGTTGTTTGGATATTAGATTGCTTAAACTGGGTACCCGATTAGTCTTAATGTTGTTTTTACTGAGCTTTGGCTTAGTGAATTCTAACGGCTATTCGTTTCCTTCTAAGCCATTTCAAATATACTCGGCTCAAGAGCAATCTTCACAGAATGATCTTTGTAAACAATCTGATACGGATAATCCGTCGAGCTACTTAGAGTGCGATAAGGCTCAGTTTGGCACCGTGCCTTCTGGTGACAGTTCTAACTATCACGACACCGAATCAAGCCTTCAAGCAGCAAACTTCAGACGTATGCTCAGTAACGAGCAAGAAAGCGTGGCCGATCTTGAGCCTGCTTATCATCTACTGATTGACTTCTCTCCCCCCTCAATACTGGCTTCCCTGCTCTTCAACACGCCGTTGTTGGATTCCAAGCTGCACTGGACCAGTATTGTGAGTTCTCCGTCTTCCCGGCTTTCGGGGTGGAAAGAGGGCAACATCCAATACTCGCATTTCCGAGAACTCCTTAGCTAATCGTTTGACCCTAAATTGGTCGTATCGATGGTCGCCTAGTGCCCATTGAACTCGCCAGTTAACCAAGACAAACATAGCGACATCAGCTTTAGCATCACTATCTTTCAATCAGCTTGTTCTGGTCGTGATTAGCCATCGCTCGTGTTCGCAAAATATTAGACATACCAATCGTAGTAAATAACTGGTCACCCTAGCTGGTTAAAATGCTCGATCACTGCTTTTTTCTGGTGCTATTTTTGAGCACGTATTTACGGTGATTGGTAGAAAGAAGAGATCTTGACTGTGAAAAAACGCATTCAAAGAAAACAAATTAACCACTACTCAAAGTGGAAATACGCGGTGCTTATCGCCACCATTATCATCATGGTTCTGAGTGCTTTACCTTCTTGGTATGGCGAGAATGCGTCGGTTCAAATTAACAACCGTTCTGAACAGACCATCGATGCTAGCCAAATTACCCAATACCTTGCGAGCGAAGGCATTCAAGCCAAATCGGCATTTCAAAAAGACCAACGTTTAGTCGTAATCTTGGAAGACGCAGAACAACAAGCGAAGGCTAAAGAGGTGCTGAATGAGCGCCTATTGGACAACGCGACGGTTGCGCTAGCGATGGAGCCAGCAGCTCCGAAATGGCTGACTGACATGGGCTTCGCACCGATTCAGCTAGGCCTTGACTTACGTGGTGGTGTGCAGTTCCTGTTAGAAGTGGACATGGAACCGGTTTACCACGCCCAAGCGCAATCTGTGGTCGACGAGGTGACCAGTCAGGTGCGTTATGCCCGCGGTAAAGTGGTGAACAACCAAGTTCAGTTTGATTTCCGTACCGACGCCGATTTCGAAAAAGCCCAGAAGCTGATTCGTCAAGAGTTCCCACAATGGCTACGTAACCGCTCAGACAAGTCGCTAACGTTAACTCAGTCTGAAGAAGAGCAAAGAACGCTACGCAACCTTACGGTTCAACAAAACCTGCAAATCATGCGCAGCCGTATTGAAGAGCTAGGCATCACGGAGGCATCGATTCAACGCCAAGGTGAAAGCCGTATCCGTATCGAGTTGCCGGGTGTACAAGACCCTGCTGCAGCGAAAGACGTGATTGGTGCAACGGCATCATTGGCGTTCTATTCGGTGTACGACAATGCCACTCGCAGTACTCAAACCCTGAAAGATTCAGACGGCAACCGTGTGGTAGTCGACCGCAAGGCTGTGTTGAGTGGCGAACACATTATTGATGCTCGCAGTGGCATTGGTGAGATGGGCAGTGCAGAAGTCAACATTACGCTGGATTCTTCTGGTGGTAAGAAAATGTCCGAGTTCTCACGTCATAACATCGGTAAGCCAATGGCAACGGTGTACAGCGAATACAGCCGTGATAGAGCGGGCAACAGCAAGCAAGACAGTGAAGTGATTAGTGTGGCAAACATCCAATCTCAACTGGGTAGCCGCTTCAGAATCACTGGCGCAGGCAGTTTGGCAGACGCACAAGAGCTTGCTCTATTGCTACGTGCCGGTTCATTAACAGCGCCTGTTACCATCATTGAAGAGCGTACTATTGGCCCATCTCTGGGTGCTGAAAACGTAACGAATGGCTTTGCTGCTTTGGCTCTTGGCCTTGGTCTGACTCTCACGTTTATGGCGCTATGGTACCGCCGCCTTGGTTGGGTCGCGAACTGTGCATTGGTAGTTAACATGACCACGTTGTTTGGTTTGATTGCCTTGCTACCGGGTGCGGTGTTAACTCTGCCGGGTATTGCGGGCTTGGTACTGACCGTCGGTATGGCGGTAGACACTAACGTGCTTATCTTCGAGCGTATTCGAGACAAGATGAAAGAAGGGCGCAGCTTTGCTAGCTCTATCGATCGTGGTTTCGATAGCGCATTCTCGTCAATTTTCGATGCTAACGTCACCACCATGATCGTTGCTGTGGCTCTATACACCATTGGTAATGGACCGATTCAGGGCTTCGCTCTAACTCTAGGCTTAGGTCTTCTAACCAGTATGTTCACGGGCATTTTTGCTTCACGAGCGATCATCAATTTGGTTTGGGGGCGTGACCAACGCCACGATGTAAGGATTTAAGCATGAGTACTTCAAAAATGACTATTTCAGACCGCTATTTTTCAAATAGCTATATTTCGGATAAGAATATGACTCGCCTTCGTAAGGTGATGTCTGCGATATCTATTGTGCTGTTCATGAGCTCTGTGATGCTGGTGGCGGTGAAAGGTTTTAACTGGGGCTTGGACTTCACAGGTGGTGTGGTTGCCGAGGTTCAGCTCTCTGATCAAGTCACCAAAGATGCGTTAAAAACAAAACTTGATACAGCTTTCCAACAAGACGTGCAAGTGGTTGGTATGGCAGAACAGGATCGCTGGACAATCCGTTATAGCCAACTGACAGACGCTCCACAGCCAAACTTAGTGGATGCTTTGTCTTCTGTCAGCGACCAAGTAAAAGTGCTTAACAGCAGCGTGGTTGGCCCTCAAGTCGGTCAAGACATGGTTGACCAAGGTGGCTTAGCGGTATTGGTGTGTTTCCTAATGATCATGCTGTACCTGAGTGTACGTTTTGAATGGCGTTTAGCACTCGGCGCCCTAGCCGCAATCATCTATGACGTGACGCTTATCTTGGGTCTGTTCGCTTTTACTCAGTTCGAGTTCAACCTGACTGTGTTAGCGGCTGTGTTGGCGATTTTAGGTTATTCATTGAATGACTCGATCATCATTGCCGACCGTGTTCGTGAAATGCTGCGTGGTAATCCAAATGGTGACACTGATAACCTGCTTAACGAATCGGTTAAAGCGACCTTCTCACGCACCATGGTGACCTCAGGTACAACCCTAATCACCGTATCTGCGCTTTGGCTACTTGGCGGTGCGGCACTTCAAGGGTTCGCGATTGCACTGGTTGTAGGTATTGTCAGTGGTACGTGGTCTTCAGTTTCAGTAGGTATCACACTGCCTAAGTTACTTGGCCTACAGCCTTGTCACTACCAAGTGAAAGCGCCGGTAGAAGTTGAGGGTGAGTACCCTTAGGCTCTCTATTGGTTAACAGTACGACTTAGTCAGTAACGTCAACAAAGCCCTTCGTTTATAACAAAACGAGGGGCTTTATTTTTTATAAGAGTCAGACAGTTACAGAAAAGAGAGCCTATTTCAAAAAACGATGGATTGAGCAGGCAAGCCCTCATGATATGAAGTATGTTTAGATGACGTTCGTAGAAATGAGGCAAGGGAATGGAATATCGACATCAATGTCATGTAGGCGACCATGGTGATGCGCTAAAGCATCCAGTATTGAGTGCACTTGTTCAGTCATTAATGCAGCAACATTCACGCCTCAATGTTATCGACACCCACTCTGGTACAGGGTGTTATGACCTCAACACTGCACCAAGTAATCATGCTGGTGAGTTTGCTGAAGGGGTTGGGTACTTGTGGCGAAACAAGGCTTATCTTCCTCCGGCATTCGCTTCTTTTATGTCGGTGCTGGAATACTACAATCCGAACCAACTTATCTCTCTCTATCCGGGTTCTGCAGCCATCACCTACCAACAAGGCCGCAGCCAAGATAGCTTCTATTTTTCAGACATTCAGCAAGATGAAGCCGACTTATTACAAACCAACATTGAGAAGCTGCAACGCGATCTTGATGTTTCAAGTAAGCTCACCATTACCGCTGGCGATGGCTTGAAAGCACTGCCTGACGACATAGCAAAACACGACAACCATCACCTGATTGTTATCGACCCGCCCTATGAAACCGATTCTGAATATCTCGCGGTGATCGATGCCTTGGTTAAGGCGTATCAGCAGTCTGAGAAGGTATCAGCATTAATTTGGTACCCGCTTTACACGGATGATAAGAGCTCACTGATTTTGAACCACTGCGTGACAGCGGTAAAAGATGGCTTGCTACCAAGTCCGATCAAGTCCGAACTTCGCCTTAGAGAGCCCAAGGGTGATGATCGCCTGATCGGCAGTGGTTTGCTGTTGTTCAATCCACCACAAGGCATTACGGGAACGGTCGCAGATACGCTCGATTATTTACACAGCCAACTCGCCACTAATGGTGAAGGCTACTGGCAAATGAGAAGCTTATAGATCTGATTTTTATGGGTTTTATGATGGTTTTCTAGACATCACTAACCAAACCACTGTTATCTATGTGGTTTAAATTGACCAAACGCTAACTTTTATCGATTGATTAATTGCAGTGAATCATTTAAAAATAGAATATCAATGCGCACAAGTGCATAATGGCTCATAAGTTAAATAATTAGTCCCAGATTAATATCAGATTGTGGTTTACCCCCTAAACTGCATTAGGCTCGCACTAGTCATGCGAGCCTTTCTTTTGCCTGAAGGAAAATCTAAGGCAGTTCTATCAATTTAAGATTCACTACAACACTGGATAATCGATGTAGCCTTTTTCGTTGCCGCCGAACAGAGTGGCGCCATCAAGTTCTGATAGTTCGCTGCCGTTTTGTAGGCGTGAAACTAGATCTGGGTTAGCAACGAATGGGCGACCAAATGCGACGAGATCGGCGTAGCCTTTGCTTAGTACTTCTTCGGCGCGTTGTGGTGTGTAGCTGCCGGCAACGATGATGGTGTTAGAGAACAAGGCTCTTAGTTCGACACGGAAGCTTTCAGGGATAACTGGAGCATCATCCCAGTCGGCTTCTGATAGGTGCAGGTAAGCGATGTCTCGATCTTGAAGTGCCTTCGATGCCTCTAAAATCGTTGGTACGATATCTGGGCAGTTCATGTCTTTGAAGGTGATGAACGGCGCCAAGCGCACACCTACTTTATCGGCACCTATCTCTTCAATCACAGCATCAACCACTTCGATTAGGAAGCGAAGTCGGTTCTCGCGGCTACCGCCGTAGTTGTCGGTGCGTTTGTTTGAGTTGGTTCTTAGGAACTGATCAATCAGGTAGCCATTGCCACCGTGTATTTCCACTCCGTTGAACCCTGCCTCGACTGCTTTTTTCGCTGAGTTAGCAAAATCTTGAACAACACGATCGATGTCTGCTTGGGTCATCTCTCTTGGTTGGATGCAATCCACCATGTTGCCGTTACCATTCTCATCAGAGATCCAAACTTGCGTTTCTATTGGAGCTAATGCAGAAGGTGCAATCGGTAACTCGCCTTTTTGAAAGGTAGGGTGTGATACTCGGCCTACATGCCATAGCTGGCAGAATATCGCGGCACCTTGTGCTTTTGCTGCTGTTGTTACTGACTTCCAACCTTCGATTTGTGCATCGGTATAAACGCCGGGTGTGAATGAGTAACCTTGAGAGTCATCAGAGATCTGCGTTGCTTCCGTGATGATCAGCCCTGCACTTGCGCGTTGTTGGTAATAGGTTGCCATCATGTCGTTTGGCACGTTTCCAGGTTGGCTAGTACGAGCGCGTGTCATGGGTGCCATAACCACGCGGTTTTGTAGTGCTAGGCCTTTCAGTTCTGATGCTTCGAATAATTTGTTCATGGTTTCTACCTTGTTTTAATGCTGTGATCTTTCGTTTTTTATTGGGGCTTATTTGCTTTCTGCTGGGCTGAAAATAGAGTTGCTTTGTGGCCTCCCCGCTCGGTTGGCTTTCGCAATAAGCAGCAAACCAATAACAGGGACAACAACGGCTGCGAATGGAATCATGCCTGCGCCTAGTTGGCTGTCGAGTACCATGCCGCCAAGGAATCCACCAAAGGCATTGGCTAAATTAAACGCTGAGATATTCGCGGTTGCTGCTAGCTCTTGGCCTTCGCCACCGTTGTTCATCACTCGAAGTTGCATTGCTGGAACGTTCGCAAATGATGCAATACCAAAGACAAATACCGCTGCAACGAATAGGATTTTGTTGTCTACCACAAGGCCAACTACAACCAATGACACGATCATTGCAACGGCCCAAAACATTGAAGCTTTGCCTAGGTTTTTATCTGAAGAGCGTCCGCCCAAGGTGTTACCGATGATTAAGCCGACACCCACAATCACTAAGATCCAAGTAACAGACTCTTGACCGTAGCCGGTGATGTGCATAGCGATTGGCGCAAGGTAGCCGTATAGCGTCATGAAGCCAGACCAAGCAAAAGCAGTGATTGCCAAGCTGATCAGCAGCATTGGGTTTTTGAACGCTAACAGCTGAGTTTTGATGTCTTTTGCTTCACTGTGACCAGTCGATTTGATTGACGTTAGAATAGAAATCATCGCAATCGTGCCAAGTGCAGCCACGGTAAAGAAAGTGGTGTGCCAGCCGAATTGCAAGCTAACCCAAGTACCCGCTGGAACGCCAAGAACGTTAGCGAGTGTTAGGCCTGCGAACATCTGACCAACGGCACGACCTGCCATTTTTTCCGACACTAAGTTGGTTGCGACAACCGCACCGATGCCATAGAAAGGGCCTTGCACTAAGCCTGCGATCACACGGCTTGCCAGTAGTAATGGGTAGCTTGGCGCTAAGGCCGACAACACGTTACCGATGATGAACAGTGCCATTAAGCCAATCAGCACTATCTTCTTATTAAAGCGCGCAAGGTAGATGGTTAAGATCGGGCCGCCGATAACGATAGCCAACGCGTAAGCACTGATAAGGTAGCCAGCTTGGCCTTCTGTGATTGAAAGTGATGTAGCGATTTGTGGAAGAATGCCTGCGATAACAAACTCAGCCGTGCCAATTGCAAATGCTGCGAGTGTCAGTATCCAAACTTGGAATGGCATCTTTTCTTGTGTCATGGCTTTTGATTTCATAATGAGTTACCTATGTAAATTCTTGTTTGTTAGGACGTTGAGATAAACACCCTAACGATTGTTCTTTATGTCTTTGCGGGGTGTTAGCCGAGTAGAGCGCCGCCGTCGATGTCGATGATTGACCCTGTTACGTATGGGTTGTTAATCGCGAATAGGTAACCCATAGCCACCTCTGAAGGCTCGCCAACCTTACCTGCGGGTAGGTTGTTTTTGGCGTTGTCGTACATGCTTGCACGAGCAGAGTCGTCCATGTTTTTGTAGGCTTCCGTCATGGTCAGGCCGGGGCTAACGGCATTGACGCGAATGGGTGATAGCTCTTTCGCCAGTATTTTGGTTACGCTTTCTAGCGCGGCGTTGATGGCGGTTTTTACGTAAGTGCCAGCCACTACTTTGCGAGACAACATGCCTGTCGTGAGCGTGATAGAGCCGTTTGGCGTCATGTAGCGTGAGGCATGTTTTGCTACGTTTAAGCTGCCCCAAAACTTAGTGTCAAAAGCTGTCTTAGCGTCTGCGGTTGCTACGTCTGTTACTTTTCCTGCGGGAGCGGATGAGCCAGCCGTTACGATTAAGTGATCAAACACGCCAATCGATTCGAAGTATTCACAAATTGACTTTTCATTGCTGATATTAAGGCCTGTATGTCGGCTAGCGACGTGCACTGTGTTGTTTTCGTTTCTCAATTTCATCGCGAGTGCTTTACCGATGCCTGATGTGCCACCAATGATGACGAAAGTGCGCTGCTCTTGATTAGTCGATTCGTTAGTCATGCTCTGAATTCCTGCGTTGTTCTGTTGATGTTTGTCATTATATGTATTCGACTAAATTTGATAATTGTCTAAAATATAAATTCATTATTCGGATAATCTGAATAGTGTGGCTAAGTGTTGAGATCGAGCATTAAGATCGAGAAGTAAGACGAAGAGACGGAAGCGAGAATCGTATGGATAAGTTTTCAGATATGGCGATGTTCGTCAGTATTGTTAAGCATCACGGGTTAGCGGCGGCTGGGCGCGAACTGGGTTTATCACCTGCGACCATGACAGCAAGGCTTCAAGCGCTGGAAGAGCGATATGGTGTGAAGTTGTTGAATCGAAGTACGCGCCATGTGTCTTTAACCGACTCTGGCGAGCTGTATCACAAGGCGTGTCTGGAGATATTGGATAATGTCAGTGAGGCCGAAAACCTGATCCAAAATGGCGTCAAAGAGGTCAAAGGTCCACTCAAAATCGCCGCGCCGAAAGACATCGGAAAGCAGTACATTCTTCCGATTCTCTCTGAGTTCTGTCAGCAATATCCCGACGTGATCCCTTACCTCTACTTGAACGATAACCTCTCGAACATTGCTGAATCTGGCATGGATATCGTGGTCCGTTATGGTGAATTGGTCGACAGCAGTTTGATATCCAGACGCTTGTCACCAAGCCGACGTGTGCTGTGTGCTTCTCCTGAATATCTTGCCAAGCATGGAACACCGTTAACACCACAAGATTTGGTAGATCACGATTGTTTAGCCATGCTGCGCAGCAATGAAGAGCTCAAGACATGGCACTTCCAAGATCATGATATGAAGAAGTCGATTACTGTTGTTCCAAAGCGATTTTCAGACGATGGCGAAGTGATTCGCTACTGGGCATTAAAAGGCGAGGGCATTGCTCTTAAATCGGTACTGGATGTGCAAGGCGACATCAATAACCAGCGCCTTGTGACGCTGCTTAATGGCTACATGAAGAACTTCAACACCGCGATGTCGGTGTCGAGTGCCGATTTGAATGTGGTGTACATCAGCAAGAAATATCAGCCCAAGCGTATCCGGTTGTTTCTTGATTTCTTGTTTGAGCGGTTTGGCGATTTGGTTGAAAAGTCTAGTTAGATTAGCCGAGAAGCAGCGCATGACAGATCTCTCGAACTCAACACCCGGGTACGGACAGAGAACATTGAACTGGTTATGATACGACCAACATAAGGATGTGATTGGAGAGAAAAATGAAAGTCGTCGGAGATACGGTTATCCAACCTTTTCACAAGGCAACCTGCCATTGCGGTGCGGTTGAACTAGAGTTCAGCTTACCTAACGGGATAGAAAAACCACGCCGCTGTGATTGCTCTATCTGTCGTCGCAGGGGAGCGATTGTGGGCTCTGTTGCACTGGACGGCATCAAGATCCTCAAAGGTGCCGAGCATCTCAAGCTTTATCAATTCAATACCAACACCGCAAAGCATTATTTCTGCTCAAACTGCGGCATCTATACCCATCATCAACGCCGTTCTAGCCCAAATGAATACGGTTTTAACATCGGCTGTTTGGAAGGGGTAAACCCTTTTGATATTGGTGATGTGGTGACCAACGATGGTGTCAATCATCCAGCTGATCGTTAATTTATTGAGCATAAAAAAGGAAGGAATTATGTCTGAATACGGAGCGATCATTCGCTGGAAAAAAGCAGAAGATGAAGTCTTTAGCGACAATCAATACAGTCGAGGTCATACGTGGGAGTTCGATGGTGGTGTCACTGTGCCTGCTTCGTCCTCTCCACATGTTGTGCCACTGCCGTTTTCGGTGGAAGCGAATGTTGATCCAGAAGAAGCGTTTATCGCGGCACTTTCTAGCTGCCATATGCTGACGTTTTTGGGCATTGCCGCAAAGCAGAAGTACGTGATCGACTCCTATGTCGATGATGCGATTGGTGTGCTGGAAGAAGATGAATCTGGCCGCTCATCGGTCACTAAGGTGACTCTGCGCCCTAAAATTGTGTTTTTAGGTACCAAAAAGCCCACCGCCAAGCAGCTCGACAAACTGCACCACTTGGCGCACAAAAACTGCTTTATCGCGAACTCGGTAAAAACGGACATTGTGGTAGAAACTAAAGCGTAAACCACACACGTTAACATCCAAAAACCGCGAGGTTGCTTAGTGCATCACTGGCGGTTTTTTTGTGTCTGTGTAATCCTACGTACGGTTTTAATTGAGTGACAGTTAGAAAGCTCTTGAATGGTAGGAATAGATTGATTAGCAGAGAGTTATGTTTAGCGTCCCATTGAATAGTTTTGTACATCGTGTGAGTGATAAAAGCCAAGTGATGGTGAATGCTGCGGAATGTGGATGTCAGTTGAAACGAGTTCGTCGTTCGCGTAATTGGCTGTTGGTCGCTCAAGAGTATCAACTCGTTGAATTTAAAACGATGTTAACCCATGAAAAAGACGGTTGGATAGCAATTGCAATCGACAAAGTGCTGCCTAAACCCGTGGTGTGTTTGGCATCTCTGTTGGCCGCTACACCTTCAATGACTGTGGCTCAGCTGGTGATGGAATCTGGATGTTCAATGGCCGAAGCAAGACGTGCTATTGATGAACATGAAGGTCTGTAGGCGTATTCAAATCGTGTGAAAAGAGAATTGCGAGCAGCAAAAAGCCCGTAACGATATTGCGCTGGAAAACGTCATATCGTTACGGGCTTTATCATCTGTGCTGCTGTTAAGCTAAGCCATGCGGCTTATGAAGCATTGAATCGATTAAGAGTTCGCTACTTTTACACGAATCGTGTTTTTGCCAAGCTTTGACAAGTTCAGCTTGTTTAGTGCCGCTTTAGCTTCTTCTTGCTCTGGCATTTCAACAAAAGCGAAGCCTTTTGAGTCGCCAGTTTCTTGGTCTAAAACTAGGCTGCACTCTTTTACTGAGCCAAACTCAGAAAATAGCACACGGATGTCTTGCTCAGAGGTAGAGCGCGATAGGTTACGAACTAGAAGTTTCATAATAAACCTTGAATATGAATTTACGCCGAGCATTGTCGCACACTTTCATGCTCACCCTCACAAATAATTACTCTAATCATTTCTTTGGTAATGTGTCGCTCTATTTACCGATTAAGCGAGCTGTTTACCTGCTAGCCGCGGTTTATCGTGATATCTGACACGAATCCATGCTCTGTGCTGGTCAACGCCTGTTGTAGCATCTGAGCGGCTTCTTGCGCGGTCATAAAGCTCGAGGTATCCATGCCTTTACCGCTTGTATTCCAAAACTCGGTCGCCATTCCTCCAGGGTAAACCGCCACGATTTTCATCGGGTGACCTTTTAGCTCTAACCTTACCGATTCGATAAAGCCTTTCACGGCCCATTTTGCCGCGCAGTAGGTGGACTCTTCCGCTTTAGCACCTTGTGCCGCCGTCGACATCACCACAGCGATGGTGACCGATTGATCTTTGTAGCGCTGTACAAGCTCGCGAATCAAAAAGATCGAAGACTCAATATTGTTCTTCAGCATGTCGCTGATGATGGTTGGATCTTGCTGTTCTATCTTACCGAAGTACCCACTGCCAGCGCTGTGGATCACCAGCTTCGGCATTTCAGGTAACGCATCCAATAACTCGCTCACTGAGTGCGGGTCACAGAGATCACACGCTTGGCTAATGGTATTCGCAGGTAGGCCTTGCGCCACTTCTGCTAAACGTTGTGCATTGCGACCTGTAATGGCTACGCGCTGAGCGTCGGCGTTAGCATATTGTTTCGCGAGAGCTGCGCCTAAACCGCTGCTTGATCCGGTAATTAAAATCATACTGTCTTCAATTTGTAGAGTTGATTCGAGATAGTAAGGGGCTAGGCTAAGATTTTCTGAGATCTATGGCTAAAGTTGATCGATAGCCTGGTTGATAGGTTGATAGGTTGATAGGTTGATAGGTTGATAGGTTGATAGGTTGATAGCTTGGGTGATCGGTCGAGCGGTAAGGCTGAGCTAAGAAAGTGGGGGAAAGCCGTTAAGAATCGACGGGTTTAGCAAGAAATAACAGCGTTAAAAAACAACGAACTAACAAGTAAAAGCGCCGGCATAGAGCCAGCGCTTTTGAGTAATCATAAGTGATTATTCGTCGTCGAACTGTTTGATCGTGAACGCGTCTTCGATTCGGTTAAGCTCTTCTTGTTCTTTCACTCGCTTCTCTTCTTGCAGAGTCGCTCTCGTTTCGTTGAAACGTTTTTTCTCTGACTTAGTCAGGAATTTTACAGCTTTTTTGTTGGTCAGTGCGTAAGCAACTACGTCTTCACCTTTTTCTCTGCGGTCGTTTACGCGTTGTGAGAAACGTTCATTGTCGCGAGCTTTACGCTCCGCTGAGGTCAACTTGCTCATGCTTTAAAGCCTTTTCAATTATTCATGGTAGGGAATCTACGCTTAGCGAAACAAATGGGGACTGCTTAGTGTCAGTCTAGTCCATTTGTATGCTGGTGGCGCATCTTAGCACAATGGCTTGAGCATGCAGGTATGCTATTCGAGGGATCAAACAAAACAGCCCACAATTTTCGTTGTGGGCTGTTTTGTTACTTACTGTAGATGTAGTCATCGTTTTAAAACTAAGAATCAGAAACGGCAGTTACATCAAATCTTCTCGATGAATAAGATGACCTCTCCGACTTTAAAGCCAAACTTAGACATCTCAGTCTTGTTGAACAAGCGTTTATCGTCCATTAAGAACATCCAATCATCGAGCACCACTTCATAGGTGCTGCCGTCTACTTCAATCTCTAAGTCATATTTCCAATACAGCGCAGAACCTTGGGTTTCACCATAAGCGGTTCCAACGACATCGTTGGCAGTCCCAGAATAGGTGTTTTCGCCCGTTTTGATCAGATTCCAAACGCGAGTTGAGCGCTCGCCATCAGCAAAAGAGAACCACTCTTTTATTTCTCCGTTGTCACCGTCCCAAGTCGCGATCAGTTTGGCATCAAAGCGGCGCAGTAAGTTACCAGAGCGGTCTAGCACCATGCCGTAGGCCATTAGCTCGCCATTAAAAAAGGTTTCAAGCTTGAGCTCTGGCGTTGTGTCGACATGGTCTTCTAAACTTGCAGAGCCACAGCCCACTAGCCAAGTGAGTGAAAAAAATGCCAGAGCAAATTTTATTATTGTTGTTTTTGGATTCATTTGTTCAAACCTAAAAGTTGTTTACGAAGACCGGGTTCAGAGGTGTTTTCAGACAACCAAATCGCTAGAAAGGCTTCACCAAATTGCTTGTCTTGGATGGTGCCGATCGGTTGTTCATCGAAATAAAAACGACTTACGTTATCTTCAGCGACACGAATCGTGAGTGTGCTTCCTTCTTCCACGTTCGGCCACATCGCGTACAAGGGTTTCAACCAACGTTGAATGTTGCTGTCAGAGTAGCCAAGCTTGTTCCACTGATCTTCGGTAGCGTCTACGAGGTCTTTGCTATCGATAGAGCGGTAATACTCAAGCTTCAAAGCTCGTTCGGAGTTGGTTGGAGTCGCGTAGAATTCTGCCGAGTAGAGAGTCCAAAACAGGTAACTCATTTCACCCTCACCACGTTTGTTCAGATCATCGACAGCAGAGGCTCTAGCGTGTCCGGCAAATAACAGCGCAGCAAAGATTAACGGGAGAGTAATAAAGCTTAGAAGTGTGTTTTTTGCTTGCTGATGAGCGCGAACAATACCTCGCTCAGGTTTGAACGTTTGTGTCGGGTTGCGTGGATAAGCCATAAGTCACCTCGTTATTGCCATTTTAGGTTGTATTAAGTTGGAGTAGGCGGCCACCAGTAAGGGCAACAAAATCCCCCAACTTATTGCAAGGGCAGCAACTACCGATGCATCTGGCCAAGTAGTAAGAAGAGCACCTGCTTTGATGCCTCCCCAATAACTACTAGTACCTGCTACGAACCCTATGACAAACAAGATCACTTTCGAGCATTTTAAAAGCCAATTTAGGCTGTGGTTAAAACTGATTAAGAACATGATCCACAGGCAGACAAGCCACACCGGGAACCACGATTGATTCGCAATTTCAGAGTCGACGGCAAACACGCCGAAGTGGAGTAAGAGGCTATCAAGCAATAGCCCCAATGGTAATAAAATGAGTATCTTCAAATCGCTACTGCGAGTCGGTGATAGAAGGAAGTGAACCACTACAATCAGTGGTGTGACGAACGGGGCTTGCGCGGTAAAGAAAGCACTGCAAACCCAGGTCGCTTGAAACAGTACGAGATTAATAATCCAAAACCGCTTCATCTTTTTCTCCAAAGTAACGAGGTTTTCTTGCGACTACATGGTGAGTGCTGATCACGCGCTCTTTGAATGCGCCTTCACAGTAGCAGAAGTAGAAGGTCCATAAGCGTTTAAACTCTTCTGAATAGCCGAGAGACTCTAGCTCTTCCCAACTATTTTCAAAGGCGATGTTCCAATCATTCAGCGTTCGAGCGTAGTGCAGGCCAATGTCATCAATTTCTTGAACCACAAGGTCGGTGCTGGTCGCAAGGTGTTGGGTCATCACTGAAACAGAAGGTAGGCAACCGCCGGGGAAGATGTACTTCTGAATAAAGTCGACACCTATACGGTATTTGTCGTAACGGCTGTCAGCAATAGTAATTGCTTGAATCAGCATCTTGCCTGAGGGCTTAAGTAGCGAGGAACATTTTTCAAAGAAGGTTTGTAGATACTCATGTCCGACCGCCTCTATCATCTCGATCGAAACCAACTTGTCATACTCACCAGTGAGATTGCGATAATCCTCTTTGAGCAGGGTGATTTTGTCGGTTAAACCAAGCGCTTTTACTCTCTGTTCAGCAAGTGCATGTTGGGCATCTGAGATCGTGGTAGTGGTGACGTGGCAACCGTAGTGTTGCGCCATGAAGATGGCTAAGCCGCCCCACCCTGTGCCTATCTCGACCACGCTATCTTTCTCAGACAGTTCTAGTCGCTCACAGATGGTTTTCATTTTGTTTTGTTGAGCCTTCGACAAGGTTTCTGCGTCTTCGCTGTAGATTGCGGAAGAGTACTGCATCGAGCTATCTAAGAAGCGCTCATACAGTTCGTTGCCAATGTCGTAGTGGGCGAGAATATTTCGCTTAGAGCCTTGCTCGGTGTTGGCATTCTTACGGCGCAGCAATAGGTTTTTGATGCGAGAAATCCATTGTGTCTTGTCATCAAGCTCATCCAATTGGGCTTGGTTACGAGCCATGATTTGAATCACACGCGTGAGGTTTGGGCTGGTCCATTTACCATCGATATAGGCTTCAGATGCGCCGATACTGCCGTTGATGACCACATCTCTAAAAAAGGTCGCATCATGAATCACGATTCGACCTTTCAATTCAGCTTCTCGATCACCAAATACTGAATGCTGGTCGCGCTCAATGATTTCAAGCGTTGCGAATTGCAGGCTTTCTAACACCTTGAAGATTAAAGCTCGATATTTACAGTTGCTTGAAACAGCAACGGCTTTAGCTTGTTGTTCAATATTGTTGTTTTGTTTGGCAAGCTGTTCCATGTAAACCTCGCTGATAACTCATTCTAATATTTTGTGCCAACTAAGCTGAGTTCTGCTCCTTGATTGGAGCGAACCCAAGCTTCAATTGAGTTCTTTCATGTGCGCTTAAGACGTTGAGTCTGGATGCGCCACAAACGGTACTTTTTTCAGGAATAATTTGAGAGCCTGATAATAAATTCCCATCACGACTTTTATCGTCATCGCCGGAATCTTGAATACCGTTCGTCTAATGTTTGTCTTGGTTACTGACTGCTTCGTCAGGGCTAGTGTCGCATCGAAAAGCTTGTCGTCTCGGCGGCTTTCGATGTGAACTAACGTGCGTTTCGCTGGTGGCTTAATCTTCCAAAAATAAGTCATGTTCAAATCCATGAACGGCGAAACGTGAAACTCTTTTTTTACCTTCAATTCTTGGTGCATGTCGATGAGATAGTAGTGTCTTTCTCGCCAAGGCGTGTTACTCACCTCAGCCAACATGTACTTACAATCTCCAGTCTCGTCATAACAGAAGAAACAGTTGATTGGGCTGAAGTAGATGCCTAAACAGCGGCACTGAGCCAGCATCGTCACACGGTTTGAATCAGACCAAACCCCACCAAGTTGTTGCACTTTGGAAGCTATACGTTGCTTAAGTGATTTTGGTTCATCCGTGGTGACATTTTCTTTTTTTTCAGCGAGATAATCCGATTCGACAAAGCGAATCGGGTTGTACCAACGAGTTCCGAACAGCGCACTGCGCGCTGTGGTTTGGGGCAGCTCATCAAGATCTAACCCCATCATATACAGCTGATAGCTGAACTCATGAGTGATGTCGCCAAAGCGGCGATGTCTGACGTTACCCCAATAGATACCGCTGAGCTCTTCACTCTTTTCGGATGCGATCCCCATCTCGGGTGTCAGGGTTTGACTGTTCATAGCGCGGAACTCGTACTCAAATCTAAACCGAAGCGTTTGGTCACATCGAGTGCACTGTGGACACCGTCTTCATGGAAGCCGTTATACCAATAAGCGCCAGCAAAGTGCGTCTGGTTTTTGCCACAGATTTGCTCACGCTTGTGCTGAGCTTCGACCGTGTTCGAATTAAGTACCGGGTGATGATAAACAAAGCTGCGAATAATTTTTTCTGGGTCGATGGCTTCGCTTTGATTCAAGGTGACACAGAAGGTGTCTTGGCTTTCGATGCCTTGCAGAATGTTCATGTTGTACGTGACACAGGCAGGTCGTTTACTGTCGCCATCCAACATGTAGTTCCAGCTTGCCCAAGCCAGTTTTCTGTCTGGTAACAAGCGAGTATCGGTGTGCAGAACCACTTCATTGCGGCTGTATGGGATCTCGCCCAGTACCTGTTGCTCTTGTTCTGTTGCATCACCAAGCAAGCGTAAGGCTTGGTCTGAGTGGCAAGCAAAGATTACTTCGTCGAAACCTTGTGCGCTGCCATCTTCAAATTCAATCGTGACGCCTGTTTCTTGGCGAGTCACTTGTTTAATCGATGTATTCAGTGCAACAGTCTTACTTAGGCGTGAAAGGATGATTTCAACATAAGAACGCGATCCCTTTGGTATCACATACCACTGAGGACGGTTCGCGATATCGAGCAATCCATGGTTGTAGAAAAACTGAATGAAGAACTTGAGCTCAAACTCTTCCATTTCTTCCAAGCTTGTCGACCAAATCGCCGCGCCCATCGGTAAGATGTAGTGCTGGCTGAAAAAGTCGGAAAATTGATTATCTCGTAGGAAACTGCCAAGGGTAACGTCTGGTGTGAATTCATTGCTTTCAAACTGAGCCTTACACAGCTTGTTGAACTTGAGAATGTCAGACACTAAAGACCAGAACTGAGGTTTGAAGATGTTGCTCCTCTGCGCGAACAACGAATTAATGCTGTGGCCGTTGTACTCGAACTTAGTGGTGGTGTTGTGGACGCTGAAGCTCATCTCAGTCGGTTGCCTTTCGACATCGAGTTGTTCTAGAAGCTGATTGAAATTCGGGTAGGTTCGATCGTTGAATACGATGAAACCTGTATCTATCGAAAACGCCGAGCCTTGATGTTCAATATCAACGGTCGCGGTGTGCCCCCCAACGTAATCATTCTTTTCGAATACTGTTACGTCGTGGTGCTTATCTAATATATGCGCGCAAGTGAGTCCAGAGATACCTGAACCAATAATGGCGATTTTCTTCATTGTTATACCATCCTTGAAGCGAGTTTTTGCCAAACTGGAGTTGGAAGCATTCTTAGTAGCTTCATCAACATGATGAATCGTCTTGGGAAATCAATTTCACTCTTTCCTTGAGCGATACCATTTACGATTCGCTGAGTTGCGGCCTCACTACTAATAATCATAGGCATAGAGAACGTATTTCGCTCGGTTAATGGCGTTTCAACAAAGCCAGGGTGCACAATTGAGACATGAATGTTGTGCGTTGCCAGATCAACCGAAAGTGTTCTGCCTAAGTAGGTGAGAGCTGCCTTTGAAGCGCCATAAGCCTCGGCTCTTGGCAAAGGTAAAAAGCTGGCGCTGGAGCTGACTAAAACCAAACGGCCGCCGGGCTTGATGTTTTTTAACCAAGCTTTAAGGGCGTAGCCAATTGAAATTAGGTTTATGTTGATGACGCGCTCAAAAAGCTCGGCATCAAAATTCACTGGGTCGTCGATGTACTCACAATCACCCGCATTTAAAATCAGCAGATCGAGCGGCTTGTCTTGGTCGAGTTCTGGGAAGTTGTGGTAATCAGTCAAGTCGAAACAGAGCGGTGAAATTGATGAATGCGCGACGTCTGTCTCGTGCGAGTCAACTAAGGCTTGCAGCTTGTCTGAGTTGCGGCCACAAGCAATCACCTGATGCCCTTGCTGAGCGTAATCTTTAGCTAGGGATTGGCCGATACCAGAGGTCGCGCCTGTAATCATAATACGCATTATCGGCTCGCCCTCTTTTTGATGGATTTGATCGCGCAGCCCAGTACTGGAATGTGTTCGTACAACATAGAGCCGACGTCGAGGTAGTCTCTGTGGTAGACCACTTGACCGTCGAGCATCTTAAGGTGGCTGTGCCCTTGTACTTCGATTGGCTTTTGCCCATTTAATTGCTTGTGAGCAAACTGCATCGTCCAGTAAACGGAAGCTTCGTCGTTCGCTTCGAAAGTGTGTTCGATATGAAAGTAACAGCTGGTTACTTGGGTGTAGAGGTTCTCGAAGTAGTGCGTAAGCGCCGAAATACCGCTGACATGATGCAGCGGATCTTGGAATTCAATATCAGGGTGATAAACCGTCTTAAGCACGTCGAAATTGTCGGTTCCGAGTTCTCGATACATGTTGAGAAAGTTATCAAGCCATAGAGAGTTATCCATAATATTCACTCTAATTATTTGAAGAAGGCTAAGGCTCTCAATCGTGCTTCTTTATGCTCAACGATGGGTTGCCAGTATTCGCTGTCTATTCCGTTTTTAGCGATAAAGTCATGTGGGAAATGTACATGCTTATCTGGGATATTTTGCAGCTCTGGTATGTACTTACGAATAAAAATTCCTTTTGGATCAAACTTTTCACTCTGAGTGATTGGATTGAAAATTCGGAAGTAAGGTTGAGCATCACAGCCAGTACTTGAAGCCCACTGCCAGCCACCATTGTTGGCACTAAAGTCTCCGTCGATAAGGTGCGACATAAAGAAACGCTCGCCCCAACGCCAGTCAATAAGCAGGTGCTTGGTTAGGAAGCTTGCCACCACCATTCTTAGTCTGTTGTGCATCCAGCCCGTTTCAACCAGTTGACGCATTGCGGCATCAACCAATGGATATCCTGTTTTTCCTTCGCACCAAGCTTTGAAGCTAGGATGATCGTGATACCAATCTAAACCATTGTATTTTTGCTGAAAGTTAGCACCTTTGACCAGTTTAGGGTGGTGGAACATCAAATGCTTATAAAAATCTCGCCAAATCAATTCATTGAGCCAACAAAAGGCCGGTAATTGCGTATCAAATAACAGATCGGGTTGCTGCTGAATCAATTGAATCGCTAACCAACGTGGGCTCACGGCGCCAATCGCTAAATAAGGTGATAGCCCCGATGTTCCTTTAACTGAGGGAATATCTCTCAGACGTGCGTAGTCGTTGACTTTATTGCCTAAGAAATTGGGGATCACATTGCCCAATACATCTTGGCTTAATGGCCAGCGACTCGAATCAACACGCGGAAAATCGAAATCATAGTCAGCAGAGATGGTTAAGGCTTGTAAGTCGTCAGGAAGCTGTGTTTGTGAACGTTCAGCTGACTCGACAGGAGCTGGACTGCAGATGATGCCTTTCACCTGAACTTCTTTTAACCAAGCGTTCTTAAAGGGCGTAAAGACTTTGAACATCTCGCCTTGTTTGTTGAGAACGCTACCGAGTGGCAGCATAACGTCACAATCGCTGATCTTCAGGTTTAGGCCGCTTGAAATCAGCTTTTTATCGCGAGCTTGTTCATCGACCTCTGGTTCAGAGTTAGCGTAGACGCACTTGGCATCAAGCTGCTGGCACAAATCGATGAGCTGTTTGGATTGGTCGTCAAAGTCGCTAGCTTTCAGGTGAAGCAACGTTATCCCGAATTCAGCGAGCTGGGAATCGAGTTGTTTTAGATGACGATAGATGAAATCAGCTTTGATCGGCGCAAGGTGGTGTTGCCGCCACGTTTGAGGAGTTGAAATGAAAACGGCGATTGTTACGCCGTTTTCAACTGCCGAGACGAGCGCTGGGTTATCGAGAATCCGCAGGTCTCGTCGTATCCATAGTATGTCGCTCAATATCCGTATCTCAGTTTAAGTTCTTGAGGGTGCGGGTTTAGGTAAACCTGTGATTCTAGGTATTCGTTCGGGTATTCCATCAGGTAGTGATTGATCAGTGTCAGCGGCACTAACAGTGGGATAACACCTTCTCGAAAAGCTGCAATTTGGTTGGTCAACTCTTGTTTGTGGGCGCTACTCAGTTGTTTCTTAAAGTAACCCTGCAAATGATGCAGCGTATTGGCGTGACTGCCTCGATTCGCGTGATGTGACAATGCTGTCATCAAGCCCTCGATGTATTGAGCCGCCAATTCGTCGATTTCTAAGTCATTACCCGCTAGCAGTTTGCCTAAGCTTTTGTAACCCTCAACGTGGTGACACATGACGAGGTACTTGTGGGCGCTGTGGAACTGAATCAGTTTGTGTTTGGTCACACCTTCATCCACAAGATCGAGCCATTTTTGGTATGTGAATACTCGAGTCATGAAGTTTTCACGCAAAATGGGATCGTTAAGGCGACCGTTTTCTTCAACGGGGAGTAACGGGTTACCGTCCATAATTTGTTGGGTGAACATGCCTACGCCAGTCGATTCAGAGCCGCGACCATGGTGGTGGTACACCTTCACGCGCTCCATACCGCAGGTTGGGCTTTTTTGACACACAATAAAGCCAGCAATGTGTTGGTTTTTCTTTGAGTAGTTTTGACCGAACTCGATCAGTTCGTTGGTCACATCACCTGAGCCATCAGGGCGAGAAACATGGATGATGTCATCTAGCATTCTTGTCTGACGAATGGTTGGACGAGGGGTTGGAAGACCAACAGCCATCTCTGGGCAAACAGGTTCCAATTCCACGTAGTCTGCTAGGTCGTCTGTACAAAAACGAGAGCGTTTATGACCTGTGTCGAAACGTACTTTATGTCCAGCAACACATGCACTGATACCGATTTTGATTTTCTTTTCCATTGGCCAACTCCTTTGCTCTTGCTCTGAGCTTTTTCTTATAGTTCAACATTGCTAATCGTATTTACAGAGCTGGGTGTGTTTTTACTTTGACACCGTAGTTGTTTTTATTCAGATGTATTGACGATATACAGGATAGCTTTATGCCATCCTGTATATTTATAGCCTGCAACTGGGTTAATAGATATATTTTCCAAGTGGATTGAATAGTTGGCTCACACCTTTTGTGAAGTAAAGCGCATCACTTGAAACGGTTAAACAGACACAACCTTCTTTTGTTGCCGGTTGATGAGTGTGATTGCCATCCAACCAGATGAAGTCACCTTTGTTGTAAACGCCCATTTCGTCTTCGAAACTGCCCTCTAGAAGAAGCGTGATCTCGAAGCCTTTGTGGGTGTGGCAAGGCACTTGTCCATCTTTGTCGATGTGCAACAAGCTGGTGTGGTGTGCTTCGTCAGCAAAATCGAGTCTTGCTCGTGAAATTTTGCCTAGGTTCATCCAGTCCTTTCTCGCTACTGAGTTTAGAGCGCGAGGGATTGTGAATGTCGTGTCAGCAACAGTTACTTTCTGAACCTCTGGAGTCACTTCAACAGACTGAGAAGTATCAGCTGTGATTTGCTCTATCGCGTCAAAATCAAAGTCCATGTCGTCCATTGAGAAGCTGTCTAGATCTTCATTTGAGAATACTGGCTCTGCGTCAAAAGCATTATTCGCTGCTACAGCTGTAAGCTGCTTGACTTGTTGTTGGCAGTGTTCACACAGCTCTACATGGCTAGAAACAATCAAAGAAACTGAATCAGCCAACGTGCCATCGACGAAGTCTTTCAAGATTGCCGCGTTTGGGTGATGTTTAATCATGGTCTTGTTCCCCCATGTGAACTTTTAATTTGGCTAAAGCGAGTCTCAGACGTGATTTCACTGTTCCAAGTGGGACGCCAAGTTGCTGAGCGAGTTGCTCTTGAGAGAGCTCTTGAAAGTAAACGCCTTTGACGATGGTTTTCTGAGCGAGAGGCAACTTTTCTATTTGAGTCATTACGTGTCGGCTCATCAAATGGTCACCGAATGGCAAATCTTCGCTTTGAGACTCGGCTACCATCGCATCGATTGGCCAGATATCGTCGGCTATCGTTTGTTCGGCTTTCGCTTTCACTTTGCGCAACATGTCGAATGCTGCATTACGCATTACCGTGTAGACCCAAGTGGTCGCAGCGCCTTTATCTACATTGTAGAGATGTGCTTTCTTCCAAACATTAGTCATCGTGTCTTGAACTAGCTCGTTTGCAGCAGCTTCGCCACCCAACTTACTGATACCAAAACGCTTGATCTTAGGAGCGAAGAACTTGAACAAACAGGTGAACGCCTGCTTGTCTCGGTCTGTACCAACCAACACCAGCCAGCTCGAGAGCTCTGTCGGTACTTTGTTGTCTGTAGGTACTTTGTTATCGGGAATAATGACATGCTCCTTGCCGTTCCCTGAACTTCTGCTTTCCACTTGCATAGTAACTAACCATCATGCGAATTTGATGGGCACTACGTGAAAGGAGAAAGTCGGGATCACTTTAATTTAAATTAATTTCTACTATACAAAATTATAGTGAAGAAAAGTGCTTATTGCCCCGTAATGATTTGATTCAAAAAAGGAACTAGAGACGGAAAACTGGCTGGCTCAGTAAATTCTGTTTTCTTTTCCAGTGGGATAGGCATCATTTCGAGCAATCGCGCACAGATCCATTGTGGGCTCTCAAAATCAGGAGTGGGATAGAGTGTTCTTATCGAATCGTGGTCGCGAAACAACTGAACCAAAAAAGCGGTAAACACGTTAGGCACTTTATATTCATCGGTAGGCCAGTGAGGCAACAAGCTGAACTTACTTTTAATCAGGTCATCATCGTCTCGAAACGACCCATGCAATTGCACCAACTTTTCGCCTTCGACATCAATTTCTAATATCTGGTCGTCCGACATATTGAAGTCGACGATGGTCACCTTTGTTCCCCAAGAGCTGAGATGATCAGAGTTAGATTTGTCTTGAGTGGCGATAATGAAACCATCGCCCTGCGCTGCGTGAGCGACCATCGCGAGATACTTTGGCTCAAAAATGCGCAGTCTTTGTCTGCCTCCCGGTAAAAGGAAGATGGGGAGGGGAAACACAGCGAGCTCCAGAGAAGACTCTACGGGTGTTTCTGGTTCGGCGTCTGTCCGCGTGGTCTTCCTAGGTGAATTCGGCACATAGTACTCCTTAGTTCAAATGTGATTTGAGAAGATATACGCGGGGAGGGTGGTGTTCGATCAATTCGCTTCGGCTTATGTTCGTAAAGGGATAGGTATTTTGTTGCACCTGTTCATAAATTCACTGTTTTTACCTTTTTTCATACGCGTCATTATGTAATATATGTACAAATAGTAAGCGAATGGGTAGTCGCCAGACGATGCTTATATCTGACGTTCTTCTATACCTAACATCGCATCAAAGGAATGGTCATGATTGTTATTTATGGTATCAAAGAGTGCTTAAATCCAATTAAGTTGCAGCTCTCTAATGTGTTGCAGCAGTGCTTGAATAGTGAAATGGGTTTACCCGATGACAAGCGAGCACATCGATTTGTGCCATTGGAACGGGATGACTTCTTTTACCCAGAAGGAAGAACAGAAGCCTATACCGTCATTGAGATCAACATGATGGAAGGTCGAGCGGTAAACACCAAAAAGCGTCTAATCAAGAAGATCTTTTCTGAGATTGAAAAGCAGCTCTCTATCTCTCCGATTGATATTGAAATCACCATTAAAGAGCAGCCTTCACATTGTTGGGGTTTTCGAGGGATGACGGGCGATGAAGCACAAGATCTGAAGTACAAAGTGAACGTCTAGGGTTTAAGCTCTTAACTCTTAACTCTTAACTCTTAACACGTAAGACTTAAGCCAATCTATCGAGTGACGGCTTTGGAATTTGATGCCAAAGCCGTTTTCCTAGTTCTCGACACTAACCTTTAAGCATCTAAGCATCTAAGCATCTAAGCATCTAAGCATCGTCACTCTTTTTTAAATACTGATGCCAATTTTCATTGATCACGTCAAAGTGCTCAACGCAGAACTCTTTTCTGTCTTTCAAATAGTCGTTTTCCACTTCATCGAGCAAGTTCTTATAGGCATCGGGATCGCTGCCATACACCAAGCATAACGTGGAGAAGTAACGCTGCAGGTCGAAACTGTGCTCGTCGATGTATTCCCCCAAGTCGTAATACTCTGGGCGGTCTTCTGACTCGAAAGCGAACATGTCTGCAGCGCTGATAGCAGCGTCGGCCCCATGCTCTACGTAGTTAAGCAGTAGCACGGTTGCTAGGTTATCAACCGCATCTTCTTCTTTACCCAATATGGCAATGTTCTGATCTTCGATATACGCATGCCCAGTCTCGTGTAGCAGGGTGTGCAGCAAGGTATCAATAGCGCCGGTTTGCGCAGATTTCCCATACTCTTTTTCGTATTGGTTCTTCTCAAAGTAATTGAGTGACTCAGCGTAAAAACTGTAAGGGATCAGTACTTGATGGGTTTGTGGATCGTAGAGTGGTCCTTCTTCCCCGCCATATTGAATGGTTAATGGCTTCTCAAACATGAAGAGTTGGTTTGATAGGTCGACCACGGTGTCATTAACGCCACTGCTTTGAATCTCTCGTTTGAGCTGCTCTTCTTCGGTATTTTGCGGTGTAGAGTACTCGACGATTAGGTTACTTTGGGTGGCTTGTTCACTAGATGCATAAGTTGTGGCAAACATTGCACTCAGGGCTAGGCTGCAGGTCAATGTTCGTTTCAATAATGTCATCGGCTATCCTTGTGATTACGTTGCGATTCAGAGTCGTGCTGGGGGTAACAACTCCAAGCTGTGTACCCTGATTTAGTTATTGCGTTAGAGTATAAGTTTAGACGGAATTTTGATGCATCGAGGACTGCAATTTTTGAAGTAGGCGCTATCCTATCAATGAATAATCCGCTTAGAGATTCGCCACAAAGAATAAGTAAGCTGAATGAGCGGTGTCGATGTGATTCGTTTCTATTGGTAATTAACAGATAAATTTCGGTTCAACACAACCCTTGTGCTATACTCCGCGCCCCAATCCGAATTGGCTTGTTTAATCTTAGGAAATTATTATGAGTGTTAAAAACGAACTTCAACAAATTAACAACCGTCTAGACAAGTGTCGCCACAAGTTAGATGCTGCTAAAACTCGTAATGATCGTCCTGTTGTTCGTCAGTTCGAGGAAGAGATTAAGAAGCTAACTAAGAAAATTGCCCAGCTTAAACACAAAGAAAGCTATGATGTGAACCAAGAGCGTAAGTCTCTGGTTGATATGCCATTTAGCCGTGAGATCACTAAGGCTGAGCAAGCGGATATGGGTAAACTTAAAAAGTCTGTTAAAGGACTCGTAATTGTTCACCCAATGACGAAGATCGGTAAAGAACTTCGCATTGAGGTTATGACTGGTTACGCACCGAAAAAATTCTAATTACCAGCGATGGTGATTAAAGAGGAGCTAGAAATAGCTCCTTTTTGCTTTTTTAGGTTTTAAGAAAGCAGAGTCAGCGGCATAGGTACTCACGCCGTTTTCAACTTTTAGGAGGTGATTGTTGTCACAAATCCTTTTATCTCCTATAAAAGTTAACGTGCTACTAACATGGTACTAAGCGATCGCAGTAATGTGTTCGCTTTTCGAATCCACACTTTCTCTCCAGTTTGTATAAATATAGGTAGAGCAGCACAAATAATTACAGATAAAACTAGACTCATTAGGGAAGATGAGAACGTAAAAAAATAGAGGTTATATGAATCAATTAATTTCAATTGGACCACTAGAATCCTTCCTAATCGCGATTAGTGTTTTGTTTCTAGGTCATTTCGTCAATGCAAAGCTTCCGATTCTCAAAAAGTACAACATTCCAGAGCCCATTGTCGGCGGCTTGATTGTCGCTTTTGCTATTACAGCCCTGCACTTTAACGGCCTTGATCTTGAGTTTTCCTTGCCCCTGCAGAACACGTTTATGTTGATGTTCTTTGCAACGGTCGGTCTTGCGGCGAACTACACGCAGCTGATAAAAGGTGGTGCTAAGGTATTCCTATTCTTAGGGGTAGCGTCGGTTTACATCATTATCCAAAACGGTGTAGGCGTAACCTTAGCTACGGCACTAGGCCTTGAACCCTTGATGGGTTTGATTGCTGGCTCTATCACCCTTTCGGGCGGTCACGGCACAGGCGCGGCTTGGTCTCAAACTTTTGCAGACACGTTTGGCATTGCAAATACGCTAGAAATCGCGATGGCTTCAGCGACCTTTGGTTTGATCATCGGTGGTATTATCGGTAGCCCAGTGGCGCAAAAGCTGATTGATAAAAACCAGCTTGAATCTGAGTACGGCACTGGCACGCAAACACATGAACGCTTCCCTGAACTTGTTACTTACAACGAGTATGAAGAAGACAAAGTGACGGCGAAGAAGGTGATTGAAGTGTTGTTCATCCTTCTTATCTGTATCACGGGTGCGAAGTACCTAGAGCAGTGGGTGGCGACTTTTGAAATTTCTTGGTTGATGATTCCTGACTTCGTTTACGCGTTGTTTATCGGTGTGTTCATCACTAACGTGTTTGAAGTGACTAAGCTGCATAAGACTGACAGCGAAACGGTCGATATTCTTGGTACGGTGTCATTGTCACTGTTCCTAGCAATGGCGCTAATGAGCCTTAAGCTTTGGAACATATTTGACCTTGCGATTCCGTTCTTGGTTATCCTGGCGGTTCAGGCGGTTGTGTTAGGTATCTTCTCTTACTTTGTGACGTTCAAAGTAATGGGTTCTAATTACGACGCAGCGGTTATGGCGGGTGGTCACTGTGGTTTCGGCCTAGGTGCAACACCAACAGCGGTAATGAACATGGGCTCTTTGGTGAACCGTTTTGGTCCTTCACCACAGGCGTTCATGGTGGTGCCAATTGTTGGTGCCTTCTTTATCGATATCGTTAACCTGATTATCCTTCAAGGTTACATCTCGTTTATCGGTTAATGTTCGCCTTTGTTTAAACGCGATGAGCTCATCGCACTAAGATGAACACAAGAAAGCCAGTCTGTTGACTGGCTTTTTTTGTTCTTGTTTATCGAGGTTTTCTTGCCTGATACCCCTGCGGTTAGGGCTCTGTCACATCAACACGCCCTAAAGTGTTGTAATGACTTCATCAAGAGCTAGGCGCGCTTTTGGTTTGCCGTAGTTGTAGTCTTCGCCGTCTTTGTGGTAGCCGATAGCTAGAGCTACATCAACAACGTGACCTTCTAGTTCGTCAGCAAACTCTTCGCTGATCATAGCTGCATCTACACCTTCCATAGGTGTTGAAGCGATACCTAGACGAGCTAGTGTGTGCAGTGTGTTACCTAGTGCGATGTAAACTTGAGACTTAGTCCAGTTACCGTTGAAACCTGTTTCGTCTGTGTTCATTTCTGCGAATGCGTAAGCACCTAAGAATTGCTCGTACATTTCAGCTGGTAAGTGACCAGAGCTTACTTCTGTATCAGCACGCTTCGCGAATTTCTCTTTAGTGTACTTAGGATCGTGAGCAAACAGGATCGTGTGTGACGCTTCTTTCGCATGTGGTTGGTTAAACTGGAACATGTTTTCGAAAGTATTGTGGAAGCGTTGTTTTGCTGCGTCACTCTCAATGATGATGAATTTCCAAGGCTGAGAGTTGATAGAAGAAGCTGACAAGCGAAGTGCTTCTTTGATTACTTCCATGTCTTCCGCAGAGATGCGTTTTTCTGCATCGTATTTTTTAGCTGTGTAACGAGTGTTTAGATCAGTAATGATTGGATGAGTCATGTTGAATCCTAATATCTATCAATAATAAATGTTGTAGGGTTTTATGTTCAGTTACGTCAACAATAAACGGATAACCAATTTAAACGAATCTCAATAGATTGAACGTCTAAATAGTTATCGAACATGCCCCAATAAATCGAGTATCTGCGGTAGCTCAAGTCGATGGGTGTAAGATAATAGAAGAATGACTCGGGAAAAATAGCGAACATATCAAATCACTATGGTTAATAATGTCCATAATGATTCAATAAGTGTGATCTTAATGGAGGTGGAATCTCTAGATTCAGTAGCTTAGTACGCTTTGATACCATATTGGCGCAATAATGGCGGAAGTACGCTGTCTAGGTTGGGGATATCTTCTGGCGTGATTTCGATTAAACCAAAACCATGCTCTTCATAGATTTTTCTCGTAGCTTCACGTTTATTTTCGGCGATTGGCGCAGAATCAGTTCCCCAGAACTGGATGTATACTTTGCCACTTGGTAGATAAAAATCGCTGATCACTTCTTTTGATATCGGAAGCGGACGCTCGTACGCATGGACCACTCCTGCCATATAAAGCCAGTTATCAATGATCAGCTCTCCCTTTGATCGAACATAATGCCCGTCTAAGCTTCGGTGCTTCGCCTCAAATTTCTGACGAAAACTGGAGAATGACACATCGGTCGAGTGGCTTTCAGCATCATGCCCTAGGAATTCAACAACAGACTGCTTTAAACGTTTATTGCGAACCAATGAGTCGTGCCATACCACGAATAAGTTTTGAGTCGCTTTGTCTTCTCTTTGTTCACCTCCGGCTTTTAAGCCTGTAGAGGTGACATGCCAACCGTCTTCTTCTTTTGTTATCCAACCAAGCTCGTTGAGCAGTAAGTTGATTTTCTTTGCGCTGAGTTGAAAGGCACTGCCAAGCTGGGTGGCGGTGAGTGTTTTTCCTGAGAATGAGTCCAAATCGATAAGCAGTTTCTCTGGCCAGACAATAAAGACACCAAACTTCTTGTGTTCGACATATTCCCCACCAAAGCTTTCTCCCCGTTCTGTGAGAATCCAACGCTCTTGTGAGCGCACGATATAACCTGCTGTTTTTAGATCGCTAAATAAAGTTTTAGCTTCTATGCCTTTTTGTTTAGCGAGTGCGGATGTGGAAATTTTGTCTGACATAGTCTTTTCTCAAATAGCAGAGTGATCCGCTGATGGGTTTTGGTGAGATACATGATGTGATAGCACAGGCGAGTACCATATCACATCTACTAATGCCAACTGCTGCTCACTGGTCTATGTTTTTAGTAGAAAGTCATGTCTGATTTTGATTTTGTGGGAAATGTGGTTCTTTCTGTAATTAAATTACATGATTAGCGATTCTGCTCATCTGGGTGCATATTTTCTATACGTGACACGATGTTCTTTTATACGGTTTATATAGATCTTAGATGCTATATTTTATTAAGTGTGATTTTGATCACTATTTATTTTTAAGTATTACAAGATAAAGTGTGATCTAGATCTTGCGTTAATGATATTTATTCTCATTAATTTGGCTTTGTAATTTTAATTCATGGTATTTTTGTGATCTAAAGTGCTCTTGTTAACCCTAAAGTGTTTTTCGTGTGTGATGGTTGTCACGAAAGTTGGGCTAAGGTGCATTTTAGAAATGTTGTGATACATTTTAATCGACTTTTGAGTACACACTTTCGGTCATTTGACCAACCAATACATTACGGGGTTCTACCTATGTTATCACCAGAAGCAAAGATTAAGGTTCAAAACTTTGGTCGTTTCTTATCCAATATGGTAATGCCAAACATCGGCGCATTTATTGCGTGGGGTTTCATTACTGCACTATTCATCCCAACCGGTTGGTGGCCTAACGAAACGTTAGCATCAATGGTTGGCCCTATGATTACATACCTATTGCCACTATTGATTGGTTACACCGGTGGTAAAATGGTTGGTGGTGACCGCGGTGCGGTAGTAGGTGCCATCACGACAATGGGTGTTATCGTTGGTACTGATATCCCAATGTTCATGGGTGCAATGATTGTGGGTCCACTAGGTGGTATCGCAATTAAAAAATTCGATGAAGCTGTTCACGGTAAAGTGAAGAGTGGTTTCGAAATGCTAGTGAATAACTTCTCTGCGGGTATCATCGGCATGATCTGTGCGATCATCGCGTTCATCGTGATTGGTCCTGCGGTTAAGATTCTATCTGGCGGACTTGCTGCTGGCGTAAACGCAATGGTAGAAGCAGGTGCATTACCTCTAGCATCTATTTTTGTTGAACCTGCGAAAATTCTATTCCTAAATAACGCAATCAACCACGGTATCTTCTCTCCACTAGGTATCCAGCAATCTGAAGAGATTGGTCGTTCAATCTTCTTCTTAATCGAAGCAAACCCAGGTCCTGGTTTTGGTCTTCTACTTGCTTACATGGTGTTTGGTAAAGGTAGCGCGAAGCAATCTGCTGCTGGTGCATCTATCATCCACTTCCTAGGTGGTATCCACGAAATTTACTTCCCTTACGTTCTAATGAACCCACGTCTAATTCTTGCGGTAATCGCAGGTGGTATGGCGGGTGTATTCACTAACGTAGTGTTCGATTCTGGCCTTATCTCTCCAGCATCTCCAGGTTCTATCTTCGCAGTCTTACTGATGACGCCAAAAGGCTCTTACATCGGCGTGATTCTATCTGTTATCGCAGCAACGGCAGTATCGTTTGTTGTAGCGTCAATCCTTCTTAAAACATCAGCGCAAGATGATGAGGAAGATTCACTAGAGAAAGCTTCTGCACAAATGAAAGACATGAAAGCGTCTTCTAAAGGTGCAGCAGCAGAAGCAAACGTAAACCTAGCGGATGTAAAAGCAGTTTATGTAGCGTGTGATGCGGGTATGGGTTCAAGTGCAATGGGTGCAGGTCTACTACGTAAGAAAGTAGCAACAGCTGGCCTAGACATTGAAGTAACCAACTACGCAATCAACAACCTACCGGCTGATTCGCAAATCGTTATTACGCATAAAGACCTAACAGACCGTGCTCGTAGCACTGTGCCAGGTGCGATGCATATGTCTCTAAGCAACTTCCTAGACGGCGGCGTATACGACCAACTAGTTGCTGAGCTTGTCGATGCTCAAAGTGGTGAAGCGAAAGTAGAAGCTCCGGCAGCAGCTCCAGCGCAAGAAAGCAACAAGCTTGCACTCACTGACGACAGCATCTTCCTTGGCCTTAAAGCGACTCAAAAAGAAGACGCAATTAAGTTTGCTGGCGAACAATTAGTAAAACTTGGCAACGTATCACCAGAATATGTAGATGGCATGTTTGCTCGTGAAGAGCTTGTGTCTACTTACCTAGGTGAGTCTATCGCAGTACCACACGGCACAATCGAAGCGAAACAGTACGTACAAAAAACCGGCATCGTTTTCTGTCAGTACCCTGAAGGTATTCAGTGGGGCGAAGATGAAGACGATATCGCGAAGATGGTTATCGGTATTGCCGCACAAGGCGATGAGCACAACATGGTGCTGATGGCTATTACCAATTCACTCGATGATGAAGAAGCTGTGGAATGCCTACAGAACACAACAAACCCTGCTGATGTTCTACGTATTCTCAACGGAAACTAAAAAGCTCTAGTCAAGCTCCTGAGTGAAGGAGGCCGGTATCCCCCTACTGGCCTCATTTTCGGTCTTAATCTTTCTAACAAGATTCAGTCTGAATAGCTTACTGCTTAATGCCGAGGGCACATCGTCAAGGCATGTTGTTGAGCAGTTAGCTATCTAGATTCAAATATTTATAAGGTCAAAATTATGAAAGCGTTACATTTTGGTGCAGGTAATATCGGTCGTGGTTTCATTGGTAAGCTTCTTTCTGATGCTGGTATGAAGGTTACGTTTGCTGACGTAAATGAAACGGTTGTAAATGCGTTAATTGAACGCCAAGAATACCCAGTTAAGATTGTTGGCGAAGAGTGTGTTGTCGAAGTTGTTAAGAACGTGACAGCAGTAAACTCAGCGACAAGCGCAGTAGTAGATTGCATTGCTGAGTCTGATCTTGTGACGACTGCAGTGGGCCCTACGGTTCTTAAAATCATCTCTAAGTCTATCGCTCAAGGCATTGAAAAGCGTGCAGCAGCAAACAACACTGCACCAATGAACATCATCGCGGCAGAGAACATGGTTCGCGGTACTAGCCAATTAAAAGCAGCCGTGTTAGAGCACCTTTCTGATGAAATGAAAGCGTTCACTGAAGAGCACATTGGCTTTGTTGATTCTGCGGTTGACCGTATTGTTCCACCGGCAGAAGCGGGCGAAACAGATCCTCTAGCGGTAACGGTTGAAACGTTCAGCGAGTGGATCGTAGATCAAACACAATTCAAAGGTGAGATTCCAAACATCCCAGGAATGGAATGCACTGATAACCTAATGGCTTTCGTTGAGCGTAAACTGTTCACGCTAAACACAGGTCACTTGGTAACGGCATACCTTGGTGTGCTTGCAGGTCATGAGACTATTAAAGACTCTATCGAAGATGACGTAATCCGCGCTGAAGTAACAGCGACGATGGAAGAGAGTGGTGCGGTTCTGATTAAGCGTTACGGCTTTGATCCAGAAGCACACGCTGCCTACATCCAAAAGATTCTAGGTCGTTTTGCTAACCCGTTCCTACGTGATGAAGTAGACCGCGTTGGTCGTCAGCCAATTCGTAAACTGAGCCCGCAAGACCGCCTAGTTAAGCCTCTAAACGGTACATTAGAGTACGGCCTACCGAATGCTCACCTAGTAAAAGCAATCGCTGCTGCGTTCCATTACAAGAACGAAGACGACCCACAAGCGGTTGAACTTCAAGCAATGTTCGCAGAAAAAGGCTTTGCTGAGACATTAGCGCATTATTCTGAGCTGAATAGTGACTCAGAAGTTGTTAAACTAGCGGAAGAAGCTTATCTAGCATTGAAATGATTAACCATCAAAGTGCCACACCAGTGGCACTTTCTTATTGTCGAGCCGTTATGCCAATACAAACAAGCCATGAAACTGAATTACTCGAAGCCCTTTCGGAAGCTGAGAGTGCTAGCGCTTGCCTAATGGCTGCTTATGATGCATTGGACGACACGGTAGATGCCGTATTAAAAAACATCTTTAAGAAAGACGACACTGCAATTAAGTTCGTTGTCGAGCCACTTCTCAACAGTGGTGGGCCGTTAGGCGAGATCATGATTCGTGCTAAGTTGCTACTCGGACTTGGCGTGATCAGTAAAGAACTCTACGATGATCTAGAGGTTTTCGTTACCTTGAAAGAGTGGGCGAAAATACAGGGTGAAGACACCAGCTTTACAGAAGTTGATGTGATATTTGAGCTCAACAAGGTGCACGCGATTCAGCGTATTATGCCTATCGAATATGACGCGGAGATGGTGGAAACGATGTCTGGCCCAATGCTTGAAATGTTCTTGGGGCGACATAATCAAAAGGTGAAGTCGACGATCGTATTAGCTATCACTGACATTATCACTACCCTATGCCGAGATAACGCGCTGAGCTCTTAGCTCTAGTTTGCAGCTCTGCTTATCTTGTTTCACATCCTACATAACTTGTAGCTGTTCGTTCGTTTCAATACAAAGATTAAAATGATGGCGGTTTCTCTCGTTGGAGAAATCGCTTTGTTGTTTTTGTGCTTCTAAAAAATATCCGAAATATCTTCCCATTAAATACAAAAGCAGCAGGCACAAAAAAAGCCACATTCAGTGGCTTTTTCTATTCAAGACGCTCTCTTTATAAAAACGCCCTGCTATTCAAGACTATAGGAATTATAGGTCTTGGATGTTCTCAGCTTCTAGCTCTTGGAAGTAGCGTAGAGTCTTAACTTTTAGCTCTTGTTGAGCTGGCTCATCAGCAACGATGATAGCTTTACGGTGCATCTGTAGAGCTGTAACAGTCCACATGTGGTTTACAGAACCTTCGATAGCCATTTGAAGCGCTTGAGCTTTGTTGTGGCCTAGAGAAAGGATCATCACTTCTTCTGCATCTAGAAGAGTCGCAACACCGATAGTTAGTGCGTATTTAGGAACTTGGTTGATGTCGCCATCGAAGAAACGAGAGTTCGCGATACGAGTGTCTTCAGTCAACGTTTTGATACGAGTGCGTGAAGATAGAGAAGAACCTGGTTCGTTGAATGCGATGTGACCGTCGATGCCTACGCCGCCCATGAACAGGTTGATTTTGCCGTATGAACGGATTTTCTCTTCGTATGCTGCACAGTGAGCATCGATATCTTCAGCTTTGCCGTCTAGCAGGTTGATGTTTTCTGCTTGGATATCAACGTGGTTGAAGAAGTTCTCGTGCATGAATGTGCGGTAAGACTCTGGGTGGTTAGGGTCGATGCCAACGTACTCATCCATATTGAATGTTACAACGTGCTTGAAGCTAACTTCGCCAGCTTTGTAAAGTTCAATTAGCTCAGCGTAAGTAGTTAGAGGTGTGCTACCAGTAGGAAGACCTAGTACAAATGGACGCTCAGCCGTTGGAGCGAACTTGTTGATTGAATCTGCGATATGACGAGCAGCCCATTTACCTACTTTAGCTTTGTTGCTTAATGGAATAAGTCTCATTGATTTTGCCCCTAGAAATAAAATTTTATAGTGTTCTGAAACATTAATTCGCATTATAAAATAAGTTATCCAGTTCCGCTATTGTTTTAGGTCAAGTTTTTGCTTTTTTCGTCGTAACTGTGACTGGAACTATCAAAATTGCACAATTATTGTATGGATATTTGGTGGCGTTAAACAAGATTAATACGTTTGTCATATACAGCAATGTTGATCTAATTCAGCACCTGAAAGGGTTGGTGTGTTTCTATGCCTTGATACGATTATTGCAATAATGGCATCGCTCGAACCATTGACGAATTTTGGTGCATTAACGTGTTTCGAGTATAAACAAGCGTTGAGCGTATAGTTGAAACTAGAAAAATAATGATGGCAATGGAGCGCTATCGTGATAAAAGACAGGGGCAGGATGAAGAACGATGAATCTCAGTGGGATGAATACCCATAAGATTGAACGAGAGCTGTGTTTTAGTCACGCTATCGCTATGAATTGTATATAAATATTGGTAAAAATGGATAGGTTGGCTAAACTTACCAATTACAAAGAAGATGTGTGTTTGAAGGCAAAAAAAAGCCCAAAGTGATGAGGTATCACTTTGAGCGATTTTACTAATCTTCTAACACTAACTCACTTTCGTATTCTTCCCTAGATACGTCGCCGCGTTTGCAGCCGTTTAGGGTGTGAAAGCGACGGCGTCCACGAGCCAGTTGAATGTACTTCAACCAAACACGCTCTAACTTGGACTTTGCCTTATGAGGGTGAGACAACACTTTAATGAAGTGTTTTTCTTCTGCATTGATTGGTGCTAGTTCACCAGTTTCAAGTGCAAGCATAGTGTCACCAAACAAGGTTAGGATTTCCTCTTCTGAAAGAGTAAAATCACCCGACTTAGCGAACCCTCTCGGGAATTTAATGGTGTCATAAAAACGTTTTTTTCCGTGTCGGAATTCGGTCTCAGACATATCAGCCTCAGTAATGTGGTTAGATAGAAATTAGTGTTTATTGCTCACGCGAAAATATTGTTAAAAGGCTAAAATAGGAAACAAAATGTTTTTGCCTTTACGATAAACAATCCTAGATCGGCTAGTTAGCAGATTTATTACAGAGATGTATTTGATGGATGTGAAAGTATTTAGAACCTTTCTTGAGGTTGCAAGGGTGCGCCATTTTGGGCGTGCAGCTGAAAACTTGTATTTAACACAAGCGGCGGTGAGTGCGCGGATCAAACAGCTTGAAGGCTATTTTGATACTCAGCTCTTCATTCGTGACCGCAATAACATCAAACTCACATCTTCCGGTGAACGTTTGATTGGTTATGCCGAAGTGATGGTGTCCACCCTACAACAAGCCAAATTTGAGCTGTCGTTAGAGAGTGGTAAAGCCTTGCAGTTAACGCTGGGCGGCACGCCGAATATTTGGGATGCGTATCTGCAAAACTGTTTAAGTGTGGTAACCGACTCTTTTGGTGGTTACGGCTTTATGGCAGAGGTGATGGGGCGCGAGCAACTGAACCGTAATTTGTTAGAACGAACCTTAGATATGGCTTTCGCGTTCGATCAGATCAAAGCAGAAGAGCTGAACTGTAAAAAAGTCGCTGACTTGGTTTTGGTGTTGGTATCAACGCAGCAAGATGATCTGGAATCTGTATTTCAACATAAGTATGTTTATGTGGATTGGGGAACGCGCTTTGGTTCTGAACACGCAGAACGTCACCCTAAAGTGCCAGCACCGTACCTACGTACCTCTACAGCCCGTATCGCCCTCGATTTCATTTTAGAGAAAGGCGGCAGTGCGTATCTTCCGGTGTCTCTAGTCGAACCTTTTATCGATTCGGGTCAGCTGCACAAGGTGAAAGGGGTTGAAGACTGGTATCTCCCAATTTATCTGAGCTACCGTAAAAGCAGCACCTCGGTTGATGCGATCATGCAGGTTGAGAAGTTGGTTAATGAGATTGACCCATCGACGGCTTACACATTGCAGCAAGCCGCTGAACAAGCACCTGAGTAACGGCATTCGCGGTAAGCAGTGGCTTTGCTGATTAGATTCAATAAAAAATGGCTCCCAACTAATTGTATAGTTGGGAGCCATTTTTGTTTTAAACCAGAAATGTACTTCTTTTCGGAACTAGAGATCGTTTCTAATTCCATAAATATCGTTTAAGCCTGGTATGTGTAGCCTTTATTAAAAGCCCTATAGGTTCATTAGATTCTCAATAGACTCTTCAAGAGAGTGTGACATGTACGAATGGATTTGATTGCCATCCGTTGCGTCAATCTCGATCATAGAAATCCCGTTGTCCGCTTTGTCTTCAAGAAAGCTTAGAGACTGCTCGACTGATTGACTGGTGAGAACCTGTTGATTTGATAAAACAATACGACATGTGTGTAGAACCATAGCCTTTTCCTTTTTATATTCGATAGGTCTCTGCATCTTGGCGTGCTAAGTACCGATCGTTGACGTTGTGAGAAGAATGTCCTCTCTAGGTTAAATTTAGTCGAATTGAATAAAATTAAAACCCTTTTTTGTGATTTATCTGACCTTCGCTTCCGAAAGTGGCTAGCGACAATGGTGGTTCACGGTAAACTTTTAGGTATCGGATCAAACGCTATGGTAAGTGGGAAGAGTACGGCATGTCGAAAAAGATCAATCACAACAGCAGCTTAACCAGTGAGCAGTGCCATTTGGCTCGATATGCACGAGATGCTCGCTTTGATGGGATGTTTTTTACAGCGGTGAAAACGACAGGAATTTTTTGTCGCCCGATTTGCCCAGCCACACCACCCAAAGAAGAAAACGTCGAATATTTTTCCCATCAAGCTCAAGCATTGAAAGCGGGATATCGTCCTTGTTTACGTTGTCGACCAGACAGCGCACCTTTTTCGCCGGCTTGGAAGGGCGTCGAAACCACTTTCTTACGTGCGATGCAGTTGATTGATAATGGCGCTCTGAATTCAGGATCTATCGTCGACCTTGCAACGCGGTTAGGTATTTCAGATCGTTATTTACGAACCTTATTCGACAATTACATCGGCGTGTCACCCAAGCAATATAGTCTGTACAGTCAATTGATGTTTGCCAAGCAGTTGCTGCACACCAGTAGCATGAGCATTACTGATGTCGGCTTTGCTAGTGGCTTCAATAGTACGCGCCGTTTTAATGATGCCTTTCAAAAAGAGCTGCAGCTTTCGCCAAGCCAAATTAGGCGAGCGAAGCCAAGTGACACTCAGAGTAATCATATTCAGCTTGGTTTTCATGGACCCTTAGATTGGAACCACTTGTTGAGGTTTTATCGACGAAGAATGATTGAGGGCTTAGAAGGCGTTGGCGAAGATTATTATAAGCGCACGGTAAATGTGAACGGGTCAAAGGGTTGGTTCAAGGCGACTTTAGCCAAAGATAACCGCTTGGATATTGAATTCGAGTTGGATGATATAAGCCAATTAAGAAGCTTGATTGCGAATATCCGCCGTATGTTTGATCTTGATGTCGATATTGCCAAGGTTGAGACGTTCTTTACGACTATCGATCCTAACTTGGTGGCTAAGAGTGGTATCCGTATTCCTGGCGTGTGGAGTGCTTGGGAGGCAGGCGTGAGAGCGATTCTAGGACAGCAAGTTTCGGTAACCGCGGCGATTGGTCAGCTTAACTTATTGGTCAAAGAGCTTTCTGATGAACATGAGAAAGCCAGCTTCCCAACACCAAAACAGATAGCGGACGCTGATGTTAGCTTCTTGAGAATGCCGGGAAGCCGCAAAGAGACCCTAAAGCGTTTTGCCGAATACATGGTCGACAATGAAGCTGAGCATCCTTCCAAATGGATTGAGCTAAAAGGGATTGGGCCTTGGACTATTCAATATGCACTGCTTCGCGGGTTAAGCGAACCTAATCATCTGTTGGTTGGTGACTTGGTGGTGAAGAAGTTTATTGAGCATCGCCCCGCCATCAACACGGAGAGTGTTTCGCCTTGGGGTAGTTACGCCACGTTCCACTGTTGGAATCAGTCTTAATCGGAATACTAAGCTAGGAGATATCATGGACAACCGTTTTACTTACTATGAGAGCCCATTGGGAACCGTGACGTTACAGGCGAACGATGAAGGCTTGCTCGGCCTTTGGTTCGAGACACATACCACCAAGCCGGAACCGTTGGGTGTTCAAGATGATAGCTTTCCGATCTTTGCATTGGCTATCGAGCAGCTTAATCGCTATTTCTCGGGCGAAGCTATTCAGTTTTCTGTGCCGATTGCAGCTAAGGGCACGCCATTTCAGCAGTCGGTTTGGCAGGCGCTGACGACCATTCCTTATGGAGAGACTTGGAGCTATGCACAACTGGCCGATGCGATAGGCAATCCGAAAGCCGTTCGTGCTGTGGGTTTGGCGAATGGCAAAAATCCGGTTTCAGTGATTGTGCCGTGTCACCGTGTGATTGGTAAAAACGGCAAACTGACGGGTTATGCAGGTGGCGTAGAACGTAAACAGCACTTATTGGTGATAGAGGGAAGAGAGCAAGACTAGCAAGCGATTTAGCCATGAGCCTGTCGAGATGCTGGCTGAATATCTCGTACTACTTAATGGTGAAGGCGAGTGGTTCTTAAAATATGACTTTGAATTAAAATCAACGCTTTCTGGGAAATATCGATTTGGTTGCATATTCTTTGACTATGTTCTCTAGGCAAGGATGCCCAAATGAATAGATTCCCCTTACTAATATCTGGCTGCAGCTCTGCATTATTGCTGACAGGTTGTTTAACTGATACCAGCCGACCTTTCGAGGTTCCACAGCTTGCTCTGTTCAAAGGTATGTATGAGAACGCAGATAATGACAGTTATCTACTTTTTGAATCCGGGCAAGTGACTTATCAAACAACGGATAATTCCGTGACTCGAACCTATCGTGTTGATGATGACTTGATCACCATTGAATTCAATTCTGGAAGCAGCCGAACTGACTCTAGACTAGTGATGCGCATTCAACAGAAGGGCGAGATGCTAACTTGCAACCAATGTCCAGCGATACAATTGAGTAACGTCTGGACACTTGTAGATAAGCCTGTGAAAGACAGTTCGAACTAGAAAAGATCTCCGAATTAGAAAAGATCGCCATTAAGCCATAGGTGTGCAGCGATACTGACGGCATAGCCAATCATGATCACTGGCATCCATTTCAAGTGGCCAAAGAAGGTGTATTTGCCATGCGCCGCGCCCATTAACGCCACACCTGCCGCACTACCAATAGATAACAAGCTGCCGCCAACGCCTGCGGTTAAGGTGATCAGTAGCCAGTTACCCATCGACATTTGAGGTTCCATCGATAACACGGCAAACATCACCGGAATGTTATCGACAATCGCAGATAAGATCCCCACCATGATGTTGGCCCAAATTGGATCCCATTGGCTATACATCACGCCAGAGGCAAGCTCCAAGTATCCCAGTAGACTCAAGCCACCTACACACATTACCACGCCGTAGAAGAACAGCAGAGTGTCCCATTCGGCATGGGACACTCTTCGAAATACATCAAAGGGCACGACTGAACCGAGTCGCTTCAATGCCCCCCCATCATTGTTGGCAATCGCCACCGCTTTTTTCTTCGCCAGTGAATTTGGTAAGGTCTTACGCAAGAAATAACCAAAGAACTGTAGATACGCCAGCCCCATCATCATGCCCATTACTGGAGGGAAGTGGAGTACGGCATGGAAAGCAACCGCAGTGCCGATGGTCATGATGAACAACAACACGATGCGTCTTGCACCGCGTTTTAATTCAACGTGCTGATGCACCGTGTCGGGTTGGGTTGTGGGAACAAAGTAAGACATGATCATTGCAGGGACGAGGTAATTCATCACTGAAGGAATAAATAAGGGAATGAATTCACTGAAGCTCACATAACCAGCCTGCCACACCATCAACGTTGTGATGTCACCGAATGGGCTGAACGCGCCGCCAGCGTTAGCGGCTATCACGATATTCACACAGGCTAGGTTAACGAATTTAGGGTTAGATCCTGCGACTTTCAGAACCACGGCGCACATCAATAGAGCTGTGGTGAGGTTGTCGGCGATCGGTGAGATAAAGAAGGCCAGAATACCGGTTAGCCAGAACAGAGAGCGGAAATTAAAGCCTTTGCCCACCATCCACGCTTGCAGCGCATCAAACAGTCTTCTCTCTTCCATGGCGCTGATGTAGGTCATGGCGACGAGTAGGAAAAGTAACAGCTCAGCGTATTCCAGTAAGTTGTGTTCGAGTGCTTGCTTAGCGACTTCAACAAGGTTGTGTTCTTGGTAGATAAAACCAATGATTATCCAGATCAGTCCTGCTGCAAGTAACACTGGCTTAGATTTTCGGAGCTTTAGGTACTCTTCCATCATCACCACGATGTAGGCGACAACGAAAATGGTCAGGGATAGGTAGCCAGCGAATGAGTTGGTGAGCTTGAGTGGTTCTCCCAACTGAGAAGTGGCAGCACCTGCTACCGAAGAAAAGAGTAACAAAGAGAGAACAGCAGAAAGCTGGATACCTAACATGGATTACGCTCCGAAGTTAATAAGTTATTAACACGGGTAAAAGAGTAGACCTAAATAACCATGTGCAGTGTGATAGATATCTTAATAATTCAATAGATTATAATGAAAAAGAAAGACGGTGGCGAAAGTATTAGCTTTGATGGATACTCCTGGCAACTCAGGCTTAGCATTGATTGCGTCGCTTCAAAGTACTGATGCTGGCGCGGGGCGATCGTTAACTTCTTCTCTTCAGGTACAGTACTGTTCACCCTTCCAGTTATGGATGGTTCTTTGGCGGTAACTTCGTCAATTGGCCTAGCGGTTGCTGTGATGTTTATCTTCAAGTTTGTTGGTGCAATACATGGGCCGTATTATGGGACCAATTGGTACTGAAGGTCGCTACATCCCGGTGATGATCGCGATTTCGGTATTGAATGCCTTTGGTGCAATGTTCTTGATGAACATTATTTTGTAACGTGACTTTGAACGGTTAGTTGCGAACAGCTTTCAGACGTTACAAAAAAGGAAACCCCGTTTGGCTTTCACCAAACGGGGTCTATTCTTTTCGTAGCCATCCTGCTACTGCGCGTTACTTATCTTTCAATAGGTAACTGGTGCTCCCTGCATCGTTCCTTGACGTGGCTAAATCCTTTAACCTATCCAATTCATCGCCGTCCTAGCGGTGTCCTTGCAAACTCATCATCCTGATAAGCGACTCTATCCTAGAGCATAACTTCCTTGCTGATAACTCATCCTAAGCCATCAAATCTTCATCCTGAAGATACCTAATCCGTTAGGCTTTTTCCTGTTCCTGCCAACTCCCTGTCGACATGTGTATTAAACACTGCAGAGGCTTTGCTCACAATCCACCCTAAGAAATAAATGTACCCACTGATCGAAAGAAATATGCGTGGATTCATACAAAACAAGGGCTTGGGTTTGTATTTTAGGAATTTTCTGCGAAGCTTGATTGTGATCTCTTACGTTCGGTGTGAGAGATCTCTTACAAGTACTCGGGTGCGATTTTCATTTTATCTCGGCGGGTGTTGTCGAACAGATAACAAAGAACACTGAGTAAACACAAAATAATAGGGAAATATGATGGTTACAGCACTTTACGCAGCCTTGCTGACGATCGTAATGATTTGGTTAGCAATAGAGGTGATCAAGCAAAGGCGAATCAATCTTGTTGCTCATGCTGATGGCGGTGTCGAGTCGTTACAGATAGCACGTTCGGCACAAAGTAATGCTATGGATTACATCCCAATCACCGTTATTTTGATGGGATTGTTAGAGATGAATGGCGCCGGTGTGTGGCTGATTCATGTCATTGGTGTGGCGTTTATTCTGGGGCGTGTGATTCATGCGAAAGGGATCTTAGCGAAGAACTTCAAAGGTCGAAAAGTGGGTATGGTGTTAACGCTTATCTGCATGATCTCTTTGATTGTCCTAAACTTAGCTTACCTACCTTTTGATAAAATGTTCTAGGGAGCATTATGGCGTTGCGTCTTCCTCCTGCTTGGGCGATTGTCCTCGCAGGCTTGATACTCAACATCATGGCGATTGTCATGTCGAGCTTGGTGCTCGATAAAATTGAAGCTGAGAAAGCGGAGTACAACGATCGCAAATACGGCAATGTGTACTCAATACAGCTTGCTTGGAATACGATTGAAACCCTAGAGCGCAAGCGTGAAGCGATTTTGATTCACCTTGATAAACTAGAAACGGTGCAGCCGACCACGGTTCTCGACGAAGCACTGCGTGGGCAACTTAGGCGTTGGGTGAGTAGCGAAGTGCCAAGTATCTCTTTGGCTCACTTACCGAAACTGATGATGCTGATAAACAGTGCACAAGAAGCGCAACGAACTCGAATCGATGATTACTATTTGGATAACCTGACCTTGGTTGAGTTAATCCAAAGGCTTGATGAGAAAATAGCTTTCTATAAGAACATCGCCCTGTTTCTTCAAGTATTTGGCTTGGCGCTTATCTTAGCTCGCGATCTCGCTAGAAGACCTTAATCTTTAACCTTACTTCGTTCATTTACTTATCGACTTGTACCGTTAGCGAGACTCGTTTGGCAGGTTAGGGTGCTGTTGGCCTTGGTACTTTGGTAACTGTTCTTTTAGCCCCTTAAACGTGCTCAGTGCACTGCCTATCGATAACTTGTTCATCAACCAATTTGGCAAGATGCCACCTGCGTTCGCATACGCGGTGTAGGTGATGTAGGTATTGCCATTAGTCAGCGGTTGCAGCGTCCAAAGAGCGTCCACATCGTAGATTCGAATGTACCCCGACTCTTTCGCCAAATAGTTCGACGCATCCTTTATCGACAAGACAAACTGACCATCTTCAATGCTGTATTTTGAGTAGGTCACCATGTCTCGATCTCTGGCAGGCCACGGTGCTTTGAATTGGGTATAGACGATGTTTTCATCTTCAGATATCTGTATCAACACACGGCTTTGCGATACATTATCTATCCAGTTTGGCACGTTCTCACTGTCTTCCAATACCAGTAAAAAACCGGAGTAAGTGGTGGGCGTTTGCATCTGTGCTCGTATTTCGACCAAGCCTTCGCTGTGTGGCCTTTTATCAATCATGATGCCATCTTCACTTTTGACGAACTGCCATGGGTTGGCATAAGTCAGTGTCGATAGGGCGCAGAGGCCGAGTACCAAAATCTTAGGTAATGTCATTATTCTTCCATAAAAAGAAAAGCTTATCTGCTAGGAGTATAGAATAGAAATGGACTTAGTAGGTGTTGCCAATCGCTTTGGGTTGGCCTCTTTGGGGAAAATCCCAATGAAAACGGAAGCGTTCGGTCGCTTCCGTTTTATTCTTGGGCAATGGATAAGCGCTGTAGGCTAGAGCTTATAGGCTTCTACGGTTTTGATGGTTGTCCAGTTGCTGTTGGCGTCTTGGATGAACTCTTGTGTATTCTCCAGCCAGCGTTTCTGAACCGATTTGTCTAAGTTCAGATACAACTTTCCATCTTCCACCTTCCACCTTCCAAGCGAGAGGGTCGGTTTCAAACTTCTTACCCATGGCTACTCCAAACGCGCAGTAACCGCCATATTGAGGGGCATAGGCTTCTGGATTGGCTCGAAATTCATCTCTGTTTTCACTGCTCGCAAAGTTATAGATCGCATTCTTATAGGTCGCTGTGAACTCAGATGTGCCTTTTACTGGACCTTCATTGGCAAAGTAAGCGACAGGATCATAGCCTTTAATTGCGAGGTTATTGCTGTCGACACTCATATCAAGGTCTGCTGCCATTAACGAAAAGCTGGTGCCTAGTAACGCGGCCATTAGAGTGATTTTTTGACTGGTCGATTTCATGTGTGACATATCAAGTTCCTTGTCAGTGTTGGTTATCTTGTTTGAAATAATTTAGCCCACTCGTCCGGTCTATAGAGGGACAAAAGAACTAAAAACTAAGCGAATCGTTCGGAGGATGCATGGATCTGCTTTCACAACTAATGGAACACTTCTCGATACGCACTGGCGTTTTCTATTCTGGAAACCTGTGTGGAGTATCGTCATTTAACGCGCAACAAGGTAAAGAGGGCCACCTTCATGTATTGAGCGCGGGGGAGTTGAGCTTGTCTAGCGCTCACACGGAACACAGGCATTTGTCGCAGCCTTGCATTGTTTATTTGCCGAAATGGCGTCACTGGCCGCGATGTCTCGTACTCAGTTTATTGAAGCGTTCAAACGGGAAGTGGGTGAAACGCCGGGAGATTATGTGCAAAAGTGGCGAGTCTCTGTTGCTCAATCTCTGTTATTGCAAAATAAGCCGATCAATTGGGTCGCTGATGAAGTGGGTTACAATAGCTATTCAGGATTCTCACGTGCTTTTCAACATGTTGCCGGAGTGTCGCCGCGCCTTTGGCTAAAGCAAAATGCGTCGTGAAACGGCAGGCAATCCCCACCCGATTTATGGCTATTCGTATCTGGCTGGTCTATGTTTTAGCGGAAATTGTATGTAGTTTGTTCTTTTATCGGAAGAGGGTGTAAAAAGGTGGACTTTATAAGCTCGTTGTAACATCCTGCCCGTCCTATTTTATCTAGACACCAATGAGACGAAGTGCCTGCTGAACATTATTCAGCCTCCCGTATCTCATTAAAGTATTAAGGAGTTCAACTTGAACCTATTTGTAAGAGACCTTACCGTTATCGATTCTTCATACATCTGTGAACACAGAGGGGTCGTAGGAGATAGTTGGATTTTAGATGTCACCATGTCTGGTGAACTTAATGAAATGAGCATGGTGCTGGATTTTAGCAAGGTCAAAAAGCAGATCAAACAGCTTGTCGATGAGCATGTTGATCATCGTTTGCTGCTGCCAATGCAGAGCGCTGCAATTGTTCTTCAAGCGAGCAAAGCGGGCTACTCTAAGGTTGATGTGTTGCGTGGTGACAAGAGTCTTCATCTACATTGCCCTGATGAAGCATATTGCCTCATTGATGCAGAAGCGATCACCATCGAGAGTGTGACCGCACACGTTTACAATATTCTTCGCGATAACCTACCAAGTAACGTCACAGGGTTAGAGATCACCCTACGTCATGAGAACATTAATGGCGCGTTCTACCACTACACCCATGGTTTAAAAAAGCATGATGGCAACTGCCAACGCATCGCGCATGGTCACCGTTCTCCAGTAGAAATCGTGGTCGATGGTCAGCGTGACGGGCAACGTGAACAAGCATTTGCTCAGCGTTGGGAAGACATTTATTTAGGTTCTAAAGAAGACCAAGTTTCAGTTTCATCACTTAACCTGAGTGAAAACGCGAACAGTGTTAATGATGAAAGTCACTATGGCTTCCGCTACACCGCGCCACAAGGCGAATTTGAGCTAGCGATTGCTAAGAGTGAGACGGAAATTTTACCGACAGATACCACGGTGGAATTACTTGCTGGCTATATCGCGGATCAAGTTGAACCGAGCCTAGCAGAGAACCAATCACTACAAATCGTCGCTTATGAAGGTGTTGGCAAGGGCGCAATGGCGTTCCGATAACACTCCAGCGAGTGACACAGTCTCATTACTGACATGATGAAATAAAGGCAAGATAATCCGTTATCTTGCCTTTATTTTTTGTGACTCTTTAAAACTGATTTAGCTGATGATGTTAGGCACAAACACTAACGAAGCAGCACACGTCGCAGTGGTGTTTTTTCGATTCCAACAACCAACCCGAAGCTCAACAATACGGTGCCAAAAAATACCGTAACGTCTTTTGCCAATTCCGTAATGCCTAAAACTCCACAGACATTGAACAACACGATAATGATCAGCAAATGGCTGACGTAGATACCTAGCATGCGATTTGAAATGGCGCGAACCCAAGCGTAGTTACCCATGTTTGGATTTGCTAAAAGCCACATGAACACGCCCATCCCCCATAGCGCCGTGCCAAACAAGAAATCATTCATGTTGAATCCGACGTCGAACGTGGTGAGCCATGATGCCTCAGCAAAATGAATCAACATGCCTAACGCTAATAACCCCAACGCTTTAGTTGATGACACCTTCCATTGATTCTGACGAATAAGGAAACCTAAGGTCACCATTAACGTGCTAAAGAACGGGCCATTACGCGTGAAGAAAGGTGCTTCTAACCCGGCTAGCGTTGCGTAGCTGCCCGCTAAAACACCATAAACGTAAAGTACAATGGCCGCTGGTAATAGCAGTTTGTCGAGTTTCATTTCGACTATCAAAGCAATGATCAAAACTGCACATACGAGAGCGGGAATAAACCATAAATGAACCAATCCACCCTCTAAGAAAGAGTTAAGTGGCGTGTTCATTAAAAAGCCCCAATAGCCTTGGCGCTCACCTAGGTAACCAAACTCTTCTACCTTCGCGAGGTTGAATGGCATCACTAAGCAAATGATGCTCCATGCTAACCAAACCTTAAGCAGTGGTTTAGAGTAATTAATGACGGTTTGCCACGGGGAGGCAGTCAGCTTGGGCTGAATAAGATAACCGGAAATTAGGAAAAACAGAGGTACCGCAAAACGAGCGGTTTGGTTGAGTACATAACCGATCCAAGGCACTTCATCTATTTGCCAATAAGTGAGTGCCATTTGACCGTGTAAACCAATGATCGCCAAGATAGCAATCACTCGGCCTAACTCGATACTGGCGATGTGTTGTGAAGGCGTATGTTGAACGGAAGACATATCAGATCTCTTAGTAAAATTTTTACGAAATCTAGCAGTCTTTATGCCTAACCAGTTAGTCCTAAATCAAGGCTTATGACCTTTGTTTCAAGGCTAGTGTCGGTTTTTTGAAGCCTGTCGCAGCTATATTAAATCCATTGCAGTAAGTACAAAAATACCGAGAGTACAAGTGATAAGAGAAACAACAGTAGTAAGCGCGATGATGTTAGCCGCCAGTGTTGAGTTTCCTCCCATCGCACGAGCCATAACGTAGCTTGCCGCTGCCGTTGGTGCCGCGCTCATCAAGAAGATAAGCCCGAGATCGAGCCCTTCAAATCCTAAGTACCCAGCCGCCAATGTAATCAGTAACGGTGAGGCAATTAACTTGTAGCTAGAGGCAAACCACGTCGATAACTTTTCTTGTTTGAGCGAGCTGATATCGAGCGACCCACCGGTACACAGCAGTGCTAAAGGCAACGTCATGTTGGCAAAATATTGACCAGCATCAGTGACCATTTTTGGGATAGGAATCGAAAGTGCATAGAAGACGACCGCTAAGAAAATAGCGATGATCAATGGGTTTTTGGTAATCGACTTAGCGATCACTTTAATCGCTTTCGCGCCTGTGTCTTCGCCTTTGGGTGTCAGTGCAATTACGGCTTGAATGTTATATAGCACGGTTAGGGATGCGACATAGATAGCCGCCAATGCCACGCCTTGGTTACCATAAATATTAGCTACATAGGCGAGGCCGATGATCGCGGTATTAGCGCGGAATCCACCTTGGACAATCACACCTTGATCTTTCGAACCTTTAAATACTAACTTGGTCGAGAAAATCGTGAACAAGAAAAAGATAAAGTTAGCGATGACGCCAAAGGCAACTAACGCGCTACTGGCTGAAAAGTTGTGATTCGATTGAACAATACTCAGAAATAGCATCGCGGGTAGGGTGACTTGAAAGACCACCTTAGATGCGACATCAATGAAATTGTCGTTGATTAAGCCGATTCGTTTGAGCATCACACCAAGAAACAGCATTAAACAGATAGGGCCTGTTACTGACGCCGAAAACGCAAACTGTTCCCAAAGTGTGTTCATTGTTTTTCCTTTGTTAGTCGATTTCAATTTCCTTTGAATACTGTCGCATTTTTCCACAATTCTTTGAGAAGAGAAATTGAATCCCAATAGATAAGTAAAAATCTTTGAAAAAAAGAACGAACGTGCTAAAAATAACGTATCAGATTTATCCTTGGTGAATAATGAGTAAAGGAAAGATAACCAAAGAGTATATTTTGAGTCATGCATTCGCACTTGCGAGTGAAAACGGGCTTGAGAGTTTGACGATTGGCGAATTAGCCAAACAGTGTGGCATGTCTAAGAGTGGCTTGTTTGCACACTTCAACTCTAAAGAAAACCTGCAACTCTCTGTACTGGAGTATTCCAACGCCATATTCACCGAAAGAGTCATCATTCCCGCAAGAGAGCTGGGAGATGGTGATATTGAAGCGAAATTGAAACAGCTGCTTGACAATTGGTTGGGCTGGAACCATTCATTCCAAGGCAGTTGCATGTTTATTGATGCATGGAAAGATGCGGGCAGTGAAACGTCTGTGATTCAGAAAGCACTGCAGAAAACCATTTCAGTGTGGATTGACTACTTGACGATTCAGGTAGCAAAAGCGGTTGAGAGCAAACAGTTCAGAGCCGATTTAGACCCGAAACAGGCAACCTTCGAGTTATACGGTCTTTATTTGAGTGCGAACTTGTTCTACTCGTTACGAGGCCAACAAGCGAGCCACACCCATTTTTGGAGTGGTGTCGAGCGCTTGGTAGCCAGTTGGAGAGCGGTTTAATACATACAGCAGGTTAACTCGCAAATCATGTGACTTTGCTTAACTAAGGTTTGCAAAAGATTTTAACAGAAGTGGCGGCAAGCAATCATAAACAGCGCTATCGTCATTTTTTATACTAACAAATAGCACGGTCGTTCGATTTTCAGGGCCGAGCTCGATCCGCCAATGATGATGGCGATACAAGGAGCGGTCATGAGTGACAAAATCTACTTTAATACATCGAACAAATTCAGCTTCAAGCGCAGCTTAATTGGCGCAACAACCAATCTTCATTACATCCTAGCGCCGAGTCATGCGAAGAAAACAGCACGTAAGTTGCTGCTCACTCCAATGCGTACTGAGCAGAAAAACGCTGATCCACAAGGGTTGATTAAGAGTGAAATCAAAGGCCGTGATGGCGTGCTAAAAACGTACTCTCTGGGTACAGGTCCAGTTTGGGTGCTGACTCATGGTTGGTCTGGTACGGCGAGTCAGTTCTTTCCTCTTATGGAACATATCGCAGCCAAAGGCTTTACGGCTCTGGCTTACGATCATCCAGCTCATGGTGGTAGTGATGGTGTTCATGGTCATATCCCTGCGTTTGTGAATGGCTTGGAAGCGATTCTAGATTCGGTTGGCGAAGTGGCAGGCTTAGTAGGTCACAGCATGGGTACCGCTTCTGCGTTGGAATGTAAGCACATTAAATTGGAAAACAAGCCATTATTGCTGATTGCACCTGTATTGGATTATCTAGAAAACCTATTTGGCAGCGTCGCGCGTTCTGGTTACTCAATGAAGCTTTTTGAGGCGGTAGTCGGTGAAGTGGAAGAGCAATTTAATTACCCAATTCAGTCTGTTGATCCTTATGGAAAGCTAGCGCTTCGTGAGTCTCAGACGATCATCGTTCATGATGAGCAAGACAAGTTTACTAAGTTTGATGTGTCTCAGCGTGCGGCTAATGAAATGGGTCGCGTTACTTTAATTGCGACTCAAGGACAGGGCCACGGGCGAGTAATGAAGTGCCCACAAGTGTTCGAGAGCTTTGATAACTTAATTGGCTAAGCACAACGAGCGCAAGTCAGTAGGACGCCAGTAAAAAGATCGTAAGCTCAAAGCTAAGAAAACAAACATTAAAAAGGCCAACCAGACATTATCTGGTTGGCCTTGCTTTTAGGTGCTTAGTTGGTGTTTAGCTCAATCCTATTTTTAGTTAGCACAGCTTGCTGGGCCGATCTCTTTCCACACGCCCCATTGGCCTGTCGTTGTTGGATCTTCACCGGTTGTCCACCATTTCGCTTCCCAAACCTTACCGCCTTGAGTCACTTGGTCGCCACCAGTGTAAACCGCGCCTGAATCCCAAGCGTTAGTACACGTACCGCCGCCTGTGGTTTTCTTAAGAACTTTCACTGAAGTAGCTGCTACCGATGTCTCTGTGCCATCGCTGACTGTTACAGAGAAGTTCAGCGTTGTATCTTTCGTGTATTCCGCTGCGACAAAGCTCACTGAAGAACCTTGAACCGTTGCATCAATACCAGCAGGTACATCCCATGTGAAGGTCAATGTGTCTTGGTCTGCATCGCTTGAAGCCGAAGCATCAACCACGACTACATCACCCGCATTAACTTCAGCCGGAGCCGTAACCACTGCTACTGGTGCTGTGTTTACTGGGCCTGTATCTTTAGGGCTTACTGTTACAACAACGGTGTCAGTAGAAGTAGCACCTTCGTTGTCCGTTACCGTTAGGCTGAAGGTTAGTGTTTCTTGCTGAGCGACTTCAACAACATCGAAGCTCGCAACCGCAGCATTAGCGTTCGCCAGTGTTACTGCTGTACCGCCGACTTGAGACCAAGCGTAGCTCGCGATTGTACCATCGCTGTCTTTTGAAGCGCTGCCATCTAGAGAAACAGAAGCTGGGCCTTCAACCGATTGGTCTGTACCTGCAGCTGCCGTTGGTTTGCGGTTGACAGGATCAGTTGTACCGCCCGCTAGGCCTTCATGCATTGCATTCAGGATGTCGCCGTTATCTGCATCAATTTCCCAAGAGAATAGACCCGCAAGGCCAAGGCTACGAACGTACGCGCCTTTTGCTTTTACAGAGCGATCATCATCAAATGTGATTAGCTGACCTGAAGTGCGGTTCCAAACGTAAGGCGCTTCTGCCATTTCGTCATAGCCATATTCGAAGCCGTTGATGCCTTGGTTATTCGCGCCAAGCATGTTTGCTTTAATGCCTTTGTAATCAATAACGCCATCTTCCCATACGCCTTGCGCAGAGCTGCCTTTCAGTTTGCCGTTACCAACGCCAGTCATTGGGTCGCTCGGATCGGTGAGTGATGATGGTAATACGCCTTCCCAACCACGACCGTACATCGCTGTACCAACCACAAGCTTGTTCGCTGGAACACCTTGCTCAAGCAACAGTTGGATGCCGTTGTCTGTGGTGTAAGCTGGGCCTGTGTATTGTTCGCCATTTTCATCAAGGCCTGTGCCATCACATTGACCAGGACGCATGAAGTTACCGCAGTTTAGTGCTGTTTGGTGACCTAACACGTTGTTCCAACCGCCGTAGAAGTCGTAAGTCATTGCGAAGATGTAATCCATGTATTGGATAGCATCGCCGTAGTTCACGTCTTCAATCTTATCGTGACCAACACCGATCGCAGAAGTGAGCTCGTAAGTACGACCGTTTTCCGCTTCTAGCTCATCTAGCATCACGCGAAGTTCTGCCATCAGTGCAATGTAAGCTGGGCCGTCATTTACAGGATCACCAAGGTCTGGAGCAGCACCGCCACCACCAGGGAATTCCCAATCGATATCCACACCGTCGTAGAATTTCCATGTGTTAAGGAATTTCTTAACAGACGCTACAAAGGTGTCACGGTTGGCTTTAGTTGTGAAATCAAAGAACGGGTCAGACAGCGTCCAGCCACCAATCGATGGGATGATCTTCAAATCAGGATTACGCTGTTTGAGCGCCATCATCATTGCGTAGTTACCCTTGATCGGTGAGCTGTATTCGTGTCCCGCTTGAGGGAAGCTTTTCTGGAAAGCCGCCCAAGGGTCATGAATCACCACTTCGTAATCGTTAACACCCTGACAAGCTGTCATGAGTGCGTTGTAGCTGTTACCGCCTACTGATTTAACTGATTCGTTCGGACCACAAATTGGGATGAAGCCATAAAGGATATGGGTTAAGTTGTCAGCGGGTAGGTTATCAACGGTGTAATCACGGCCGTAAATACCCCACTCTACAAAGTAAGTACCGACTACCGTATTTGGATCTGTGTTGTATGACTTGTTGTTCGGATCCACATTCATCGCAAGTGGCGCTAAGTGTGCGCCATCTGTATCGGCAATCGTGATTTTAGCGGGTGCGCTTTTGCTACAACCTGTTTCGTCACACGCTTCTATTTCCATTTCGAATAAGCCGCCTTGGCCATATTCGAATGAAGCCGTGGTTTGGCTGCCAGTGATTGGGCCAGTGGCTACTTTAACGCCATCAAAGTAGATGTTGTACGTGTTTCCTGACGTTCCGCTCCATTGGTTGAACTTAACGTCGACTTTTGCTTTGTCGTGATATTTAACCATCTGGTTGTAGCCAGAGGTGGTTTCCATCGCGAGTTCAATTTTAGAAAATTGCAGGTTGTTGGAACCGTACATGTCGATGCTAGGTGCTGTTGGAGCAGCTAATGCTGTACCAGATAGCGCTAGAGCAATGCTTGCAGCACAGGTATTTATACGAATCATACTATTTCTCTCATTCCTTGAAGATTACGAGAACCCAATGGCCCCATAAACGGCTCCAATCAGTTTTGAAGGAGCTTCCCAGTCAGTATTCGAGAGAGTTTTAATTTCATAACTGAAAATAAATCCGTTTTCGATGGACAACTAAAAAATTGTATCTTGTTACAATTCTGTTGCTTAATGAATGAGAGGCTGAGTCCATGTTTTATAAAATAAAACATCCTTCAGTAGGAAAATCTCACAAGTGTAAATTCACGACATGAAGTTATGAAAAGGTGCGACAAACTATAAGAAAATACTGTGGATTGAAGCTGAATCACAAAGTGAAGTATGTTGAGCGAGCGGGGTCGATCGACGGGTAAACTTGAAGACGAATGCTTATGGCAGTATGGATAAGAGGGTTATCTTTTGAATTGCTCAGCTAAGGAAGTGCGTCGTTGTTGCATGACACTATGGGTATCACCAGTCGCAGTATCTTCGTAGCCTTCTTTAATAAATTGCTGAGATGGTACGCTTGGCTCTAATCGCTTTAAGCGAGGCGAATCGTAAGTACCACTGATGGTGTAAACGGTGGTTCCAGAGCCAGTGTTGATCGTGACGATCTTCCCGTCAAAATCGAATGAGGTAGTGATAAGACGATGATTCATCATCACACCGTTTTCTGAAAGTGTCAGGATGTCGGTGTTGTAAGGTGGCGCCGCAATCTCTATCCATGTGCCATAGACGTTGCTTGGGCTGACAGATTGCTGGTGGGCTTGGTAAGCAAAATAGCCGGCGGTGAGGGCAACCATAAAGCCAGCTAATAGGAAGCCGTAGAGTAACGAGTTGGCAAATAGATCTCTGCTTTTAGTCGGCTTTTTTGCCATTATCTCTTCATTTTTCGACTGATATTGTTTTAGATTCTATTAATTAAAACCTTAGTTTGCAAAAATTGTTCTAAGAGTTAGAAGCAGGATCGAATGTTCTAATAAATGTGGTTGCGTTAGTGGTTTTTAGCCTTGCTCCTCAGTATTTACGCTATCAATGAAAGCGAACTCCAGAAATGCTTAAGCTATGCGTATTTATTTCTTGTAGGAAAGTCTCGAATTGGTTAAAACAATTATCACCTAAATTTACGCATAGGCTTACTCGGTGAGCTCAATAATTGCAATTTGAAGATAACAAGGAAGTACAATGATTAAAGAAAACACATACTTTGAAGGTGGCGTTAAGTCGTTAGCGTTTAACCAGTCTGGTGCTGATGTGAGTGTTGGTGTAATGGCGGCTGGTGAGTACACTTTTGGTACTGCGGCTCCAGAAAAGATGACCGTTGTTAAAGGTGCTTTGATTGTAAAGCGTGTTGGCGATGATGATTGGACGACATACCAATCTGGTGAGTCTTTTGACGTTGCGGGTGACTCTTCATTCGACCTACAGGTAAAAGAAGCGACAGCTTACCTATGTGAGTATTTGTAATCAGATCTAAATTTGTTCAATCAGGGCATCGTTTGTCTCTGATTGAATAGAAAAAAACCACGCTCTAGGAGCGTGGTTAAATAAGTGATAGTAACCGGCAGTGGATAGTGTCACTTGTTTTTGTAGTCATCAAATGGATGACCAAATCGTTGTTCGTTACAAAATCTCTTCAATCTTCAAAGCTCAAAGCTCAAAGCTCAAAGCTCAAAGCCAAGACATCAGTAAGTCTCAAACACACCGTTGTTGTAGTCTTGAATTGTCTGTTCAATCTCTTCCATCGAGTTCATGACAAACGGGCCATAATGCACAACCGGCTCATTAATCGGCTGACCAGAAAAAATCAGTACACCTGAATCTTCTAGGCTTTCTAAAGACAACAATTCAGCTTTGGTGAGCAGGGCAAGTTGACTTTGGTTGATGACTTTGTCGCCGATCTTAATACTGCCTCGGTACACATAAGTCATGGCATTGTGATTAACATTAGTCCCTAACGTGACTTTTTGCCCAGAATGAGAGCGCCAATCCGCAACGCTTAATGGCACACCTGTTTTCTGTAATGGACCCTGCGCTCGTAAAGCCTCTGAATCCTTGTCAGTTTGGTTGTGCAGTTCAAACCCTCCGGCAATCACTCTTAACAAACCACTTTGTTCACTTTGATGCTCCGCGATGCTTTCACTTTGGAAATCGTGATACTGAGCTGGCTGCATTTTGTGTGTCGCAGGTTGGTTTATCCAAATCTGAAAACCATGCAGCGCACCTTCTTCCATCATTGGCATTTCGCTGTGAATGACACCACGGCCTGCGGCCATCCATTGAGCGCCACCGCTGCGTAGCTCTCCAACATTCCCCATATGGTCTTTGTGTTGGAAGTGACCTTGGAGCATGTAAGTGAGCGTTTCTATCCCACGGTGAGGATGTGGAGGAAAGCCGCCAACATAGTCTTTGCTTTCATCCGACTTCAGTTCATCAATCATTAAAAATGGAGAGAAACGTGCGTTATTAAAACCTGCGAGTCGTTGGATTTTGACGCCATCACCATCTGAGGTGGCATGTGCTGTAATCACATGATCTACTGCTCTTACATTCGTCATTTTGAAACCCTCATAAACTTGAATAGCTGTAGTTTATGTAATTTGATTTAAAAAGAAGATGGCACAGCGTTGAGTGACTTATTCGAAAATCTTGAACAGGTAACAATATGAAATTATGTCTATACTCAATAGAGAGTATATCGCCAAGGAGGCCGCTATGGCAGTTCAGCAAAAACATGGCGAAAGGCATGGTCGGATAGGTTTTGATAACGACTTTACAACGGAGCAAAGCCAGCGCTTTACAGAGGTTGCAAACAGCGCAGTTAAACGCCGCGTGAAAAAACGTGAGATAGAAGCGCCGTTTATTCAGTCAGCTAAGCAAGCCGCTTTTAAAACCGTGGTGAGGCGACCTAAAGGAAATAACCCAAACCGAACACGTCAAGTCATATGGATTATTATGATCGGGTTAGTGAGTCTTTGGCTTATGTACCTTGCAGGTTAGCAGCGCCGCTCCGTTATAGGAATGGCTAGCGTTGGCGCGTTTTTAATAGCGTAACATTGTTCCCTTCGATCTTCGCTTCAAAGCAATCTTCAAGTTCAGATGAATCCGGTGCTGAGCTAACAAGGCTCGTTGGTAGTTCTTCTATCAGGGTCGATACTGGGTTGTCGTGATAATAAGCATATCGGTTTTTTCCTGAATGCTTGGCAACATACATCGCTTTATCAGCACATCTCGTCAGCTCATGTAATTCTTGGGCATCTTGCGGATACAAAGCAACCCCAACACTTAACGTCAATTCCTTGATTCTCTCGTTTGTTTGGCAGCCGCTTTCGAACAGCCCGCAGATCCTATCTAGAATGCCGTCTAGATCTTTACGAGTTGGCACATCGTAGAGCATCAGAACAAACTCGTCTCCAGCAAAGCGCGCGATGGAATAATCGTATTCATGGCTTTTTCTGTCTCTGGTTCGAATGTTGTTGCTCAAGCGATTGGCAAAATGCTGTAAGACACTGTCTCCCACATCGTGCCCGTAGCTGTCGTTAATGCCTTTAAAGTCATCTATATCCAAAAAGACCAATGCCGTAAGTGATCGCTCACTATCCACGGTGGCTAGTTTTTCTGTCGCCCAGCGTTCAAAGCTCCAACGGTTTGCCAAGCCGGTTAACTGATCTCTGTAAGCGAGATCTTCAATGCCTTCTTTATACAGGCGTTGAATATAACTGACGGCTTTTGTGTAGTAATAGGCGGATGTGTGGCACACCAAGCTCATGGTAAATAAGCTAAGGAAAAATCTGTGTGTGCTGTTAAATGGTAAAGAAAAATTGTTGGGCATTGCTGTAATCAAGGTGCTGATGAACAGGCAAAACGAGGTGCTGAAGATTATGCCAATTCTAAAATCATTAATGAAAATGACCGCGGCCAGAATTGGGTAGAGCCAGAGGATGCGATCTGGGATGGCGTGACTGTACAAGAATAGGATGACGCCCTGAACTAGAAGAACACCACTCAGAATCAATTCGGAATACTCAGGATTGATGACTTTTCTTACATATAAAGCGTTAGAAATGGCAATGATGGCGAAGCACAATTCGAATATTGACAGCGTGTAATGCTCGCCTTCGAAGTAAGCCCAAGTATAGAAAATGAATAACGCAGCGGCAGTCAGTGAAAAGGAGTGGACAATTTTTTGCTTGCGGGTGGATCGTATGTCCGCCATTTCTTCTAGGTGCCTGCCGACGAGCCTTTTCATGTGATCTGTGCCAAAGTTTTTGATAATGGTGGTAATAGTAGATTAAATAACAAGCTATGCAGAGGCTTAGATGTCTATTTAGTGTGACTACTATCAAGGTTTCATATGAAAGGCTGTTCAATCAATTCCAAATAGTGATGTATATCACCGATGGTGCTGGTCATCTCTAGAAGATTAGATTTAAGCATCAAACTTGTAACCGTTGTTTGATGTTTATCTACTTGCTTTCCAGAGAGTTACTCCACATAGTTTGTAAACGACCAAAATTAAGAAAGGCTCATTATGTTAATTACCTTTAGTTGTAAAGCTCATGCTAGTGTCACGATGTTTGGTGAAGTCGGCCTCCAGTTCATCAAGATGCTTGGGCATAGCGGCTCCATCCCAGGTGCTATGGATGCTTCAGAGGTTCCTCAAGCTCTGGATAATCTACGTGCTGCTATTGCAGCAGAGCAGAGCAAGTCCGTAGAGCATGAAAATACTGATGACGACAATGAAGAAGAGGTGGTTGAAGCGCCTGTTAATATCGGTAGTCGAGCGTTCCCACTGGTTGAATTATTAAAAGCTGCCATCAAAGATGAATGTGAAGTAATGTGGGAAGACGGTAGCGGCAAGCGACTGTAGTACGATTCACGCGAAACGTAACAAGCCTATTGAATCTATTTTAATCAGAATGAATGCTGAACCAGTATCGGACACACCATGACCATGGAGTTTTATGGTGATGAACCGATACTGGTGTTTTTTTAGTGAAGTAATCCACTCGTTTCTGTTTATTTACAAGGTTCGTCAGCCCTGAAATGAGTGACTTTTGTTATCGTAATATCAATCCATAACAGACCGTAAACAAAGTGATGCTGTTCACGCTTTCTTGACTCCCAATTCTGAACTAAGAATTTTTCCTAGTTATTCTAAGACCCTCTCTCATGCGGTCGATTTTTAGACTCCTTATTATTTCACGGTCAACTAACAAACAATGTATGGCCGCAATTATGCCGTGCAGACCTCACAAAAAATAAGAGAGTTCACAATGTTAAAGTTCCTAGATCAGGTTCGAAAACCGACGCTGGATCTTCCGGTCGAAACTAGAAGAAAAATGTGGTTTAAACCATTCCTACAATCTTACCTCGTCGTGTTCATTGGTTATCTAACCATGTATTTGATCCGTAAGAACTTCAATGTCGCGCAAAACGACATGATTTCTACTTATGGATTATCGATGACGGATCTAGGTCTTATCGGTCTGGGTTTCTCTATCACTTACGGTATCGGTAAAACCGTCGTTTCCTATTATGCCGATGGTAAAAACACCAAGCAGTTCCTGCCATTCATGCTTGTCCTTTCTGGTATCGCTATGTTGGGCTTCAGCTTCAGTATGGGCGGTGGCAGTGCTAGCTTATTCTTGATGGTTGCCTTCTATGCGTTGAGTGGTTTCTTCCAAAGTACCGGCGGTCCTTCAAGCTACTCGACCATCACTAAATGGACGCCTCGTAACAAGCGTGGTTCTTATTTAGGCCTTTGGAATATGTCGCACAACGTGGGTGGCGCAGGTGCCGCTGGTGTTGCTCTGTTCGGTGCTAACTACCTTTTTGATGGCAACGTGATCGGTATGTTCGTGTTCCCATCAATCATTGCGATTGTGGTTGGCTTTATTGGTATGCGCTTTGGTAATGACTCTCCAGAAGCCTATGGTCTAGGTACGGTTGAAGAGTTGTTTGATGAAGAAGTCAGCGAAGAAGATACGGCTGCTGAAGAAAATCAAATGACTAAGAAAGAGATCTTTGTTGAATACATCCTGAAAAACAAAGTGATCTGGTTGCTCTGCTTCGCGAATATCTTCTTATACATTGTTCGTATCGGTATCGATCAATGGTCTACCGTTTATGCGTATCAAGAGCTAGGTCTATCAAAAGAAACCGCGATTTCAGGCTTCACTCTGTTTGAGGTTGGTGCACTGGTCGGTACGTTAATGTGGGGTTATCTGTCAGACCTTGCGAACGGACGCCGTGCTTTGGTTGCTTGTGTATCGCTTGGCCTGATTATCGTTTCGCTAGAGTTCTACCAGCATGCAACCAGTGAGTTCATGTACCTAGCATCACTGTTTGTGCTTGGTTTCCTAGTATTTGGTCCTCAGTTGCTGATTGGTGTTGCTGCAGTAGGTTTCGTGCCTAAGAAAGCAATCAGCGTTGCGGATGGCGTGAAAGGTACATTTGCTTACTTAATTGGTGACAGCTTTGCCAAACTTGGCCTAGGTATGATTGCAGACGGCACACCTATTTTTGGCTTAACGGGTTGGAAAGGCACGTTCGCAGCGCTTGATACGTCAGCTGCCATTTGTATCGTGTTACTGCTATTCGTTGCGGTTGCGGAAGAGAAGAAGATTCGCCACGCTAAGAAAATACACTTAGCGTCTCAAAACGCGTAGCGAGTCTCACGTGCTTTATTGGTTTAAAGCACGTGAGATCATACCAATCGTTAGTTCGATTCAGTATCATCTCTATTAATAAACTTAATTTTAGATAGCTCCTGTTGGGGCTATTTTTCTTTCTTACTCTTAATTTTGGTTAATATCATGATTAATGTTGCGCTTGTTGATGACCACGTCATTGTTCGATCTGGCTTTGCTCAATTACTCAGTCTTGAAGCTGATATTACGGTCGTGGGGGAATTCAACTCTGCGGCAGAAGCGCGCCTAGGATTGCCAAGTTGTCACCCTGATGTCGTGATCTTAGATATCTCAATGCAAGACGAAAGTGGCCTGTGCTTATTGGAAGAGATTCCATCAGGCATTGCCAGTATCATGCTGAGCGTACATGACTCTCCGGCGATGGTTGAGAAGTCATTAGAGTTAGGAGCTAAAGGCTACCTCAGTAAGCGCTGTAGCCCAGATGAGTTAATCCAAGCCGTACATACGAGCGCAAATGGTGGCTGTTATCTCACGCCCGATATCGCTATAAAGCTTGCGACACCAATGAAGAATAAAGCCTCTTTAAACCAACTCACCCGCCGAGAAAGCGAAGTGTGTCAGTTATTGGCAACAGGGCTCGATGTGAAATCTATCGCCGTTGAGCTAGGGGTTAGTCATAAAACGGTGCATGTACACCGTGCCAATGCGATGGACAAACTCAATGTTAAGAACAACGTTGAGTTAGCTAAATTGTTCACTCAAGATCAGTACTAATGCGCTCCTATCTAGCCACTTCACTATGTGGGGTTTTTATGGCTGGCTGTGCATGGTTTTGTTTATGGGTTATTGCCTTCTATTTTATTAATGACCCTGAGTTAGCCATTCTGCTTTTCCCATTCTCACTTCGATTGGGAATGACGCTGCACACTCGCACTCACTATTGGCCCGCTATCTATATTGCAGAGTGGGGGCTTGCGATTGCTTTAGCTCTGCTACTTGATGAACCTCAATGGCTGACGATACTCATCGCCAGTGGGTTGAGTATTCCTGCCACTCTAATTGCCAAGCGTTATTATTCTGGTGACCAAAATCGTCACTTGTTAGTGATGGCGAGCTTAATCATGGTCACAGCATTTATTAATGTTGCCGTGGTGGGCTCTCATGTACCAGCCGTTTACATGGTGTGGTTAGCGAGTATCACGGGTGGACTGATGCTGGTGCCGATGTGTTATCTGGTCTGGAACTATCTATTCCAAAATAAGTGGGCGCCACTGAGCTCTTATTTAATCAACAATGTTGTTGAGTTCAAAATCCGTCATATTGCTTTATATAGCGTGTTGTTGGTCGCCAGTATTTTGATACAAACCAGTTTGCCTGATGAGCTAAGGCGCTTTGCCCCGTTCTGTATGGCGATCCCTATTATCTTGCTCGCCGTTCGTTACGGATGGCAAGGCGCTCTGCTTGCAACAATGCTAAATAGTGTCGCGCTGATTGCTGCTCATAGTGGAACGTCCAAACTCGAAATTACCGATTTGCTCTTGTCTCTATCTGCTCAAACCATCACTGGTATATTGCTTGGTTTAGCGGTTCAAAAGCAGAAAGATCTCAACTCGAAATTGCGAAGTGAACTTTCCAGGAATCAAAATCTTTCACGCCAGCTAGTGACCGCTGAAGAGTCGGTTCGTCGTGATATAGCTCGTGAGCTGCATGATGAAATAGGCCAAAACATTACGGCAATCCGTACACAGGCAAGCATTATTAAACGCGTCGATGCCGCTAAGATGAGTGTTCGCTGTGCAGGTACGATTGAGTCATTGTCTTTGAATGTTTATGACACCACCAAACGTCTACTTACAAAACTAAGACCTAAAATGTTGGACGATCTTGATCTAAAAGATTCCGTGGAACAGCTTATTCGGGAGATGGAGTTTTCGGACCATGGCGTTGATATCCAGTTAAATTGGCAAGGTGATTATTCATGTTTGAGTGACACGCTCAAGGTCACTCTCTTCCGACTCTGTCAAGAGTCATTAAATAACGCCCATAAATATGCTCAAGCGAGCGAGATTAAAATTGAACTGATTTTAGATGATCAGGCTTATCTTCAGATATCAGATAATGGCGTTGGTTTTACAGCGCAAGATCTTCTCAAAGGAATGGGGGTTCGCGGTATGCAAGAGCGTGTTCAGGCGCTCGGCGGCAAGATGACCATTAACGCTAATGGCTCATCTTCGGGTACCAATATCAGCGTTACATTACCTAAAGTGTGAGAACGAATATGTTTGGATTTCTGCGCTCAGCTACGTCAAATACTCATGCTCTAACAGATGATGAAGTCAACCAGAGTTATCGCTACTGGCGTCTCCACATCATGATAGGAATGTATGTCGGCTATGCGGGTTTTTACTTCACTCGTAAAACCTTTAATTATGCCGCGCCCGCAATGATCACCGATCTTGGTTTGGACAAAGGAGATATTGGCTTAATTGGCACGCTCTTTTATCTTTCTTATGGTTTATCGAAATTTATTTCAGGCACGATATCGGATCGCTCAAACCCGCGCTACTTCATGGGGCTTGGCTTAATCGCGACAGGCTTGATCAATATAGCGTTTGGCTTTTCTAGTTCTTTGGCGGCTTTTATCTTGCTTTGGGTGCTCAATGCATGGTTCCAAGGTTGGGGCTGGCCATCGTGTTCCAAGTTATTGACGACTTGGTATTCTCGCTCCGAAAGAGGATTCCGTTGGGCAATCTGGAATACAGCCCATAACGTTGGTGGGGCGCTAATTCCTATTCTCGTGGGTTATCTAACGCTGCAATTCAGTTGGCGAGCTGGGTTTATCTGGCCGGGTGTGATAGGTGTATTTATCGGTCTTATCGTTTGCTGGCGCTTACGTGATAAGCCGACCACCATGGGACTTCCGACGGTAGGGAAGTGGCGCAATGATCATCTAGAGTTGGCGCAAGAGAACCATGGGCAAGGGTTAAGCTATCGAGAGATCTTAAAAACTTACGTGTTCAGTAACAAGTACATTTGGTTGCTCGCCTTTAGCTATGTGCTGGTTTACATCGTCAGAACGGCCGTCAACGATTGGGGTAATTTATATCTCACCGAAGAACATCATTACAGTTTGATCAACGCAAATGCTGCTTTGTCTCTGTTTGAGATTGGCGGCTTCGTTGGTTCACTTGTTGCTGGATGGGGATCGGATAGACTGTTTGGTGGCAACCGTGGCCCGATGAACATCCTGTTTGCGATTGGTATCTTCCTCTCGGTATCGGCTTTATGGCTTATGCCTTTAACCAACTTTGTGTTTCAAGCGGCTGGGCTGTTTTGTGTCGGTTTTTTTGTTTTTGGTCCTCAAATGCTTATTGGCATGGCGGCGGCAGAATGTTCGCACAAAGACTCTGCTGGGGCGGCGACAGGCTTTGTGGGCTTGTTTGCTTACATGGGTGCAGCACTTTCTGGTTACCCATTAGCGCTCGTTCTAGAAACTTATGGCTGGAGTGGGTTCTTCATTACCATCTCGACTTGTGCGGCCGTTATTGGCTTGCTGCTACTGCCTTTCCTACAAGCTCAATCACCTCAGAAAAGTGCAGAAGCTCGCTCTGGTTTTTAAGGAACGATAACAAGATAGTCACTAGTGTTTGTATTCAGATGCTTGTATCGCTGCTGTAATCAGTGCGATACAAGCCGCTATCTTATTCTCAGCGCTTTCTACTCGTGATATTCAAATGTGACTATTTTCACGCTTTTCATCGGTCTCACCTGTTTCTAAGAATTTTTCCTATTGCGTCTAAGACCTCATCTCATGTGGGTTCTAGCCGAGCTCTGTAGTCTTTCTAATTATTTACGTTATTAGAAATCAGCTCTCTGAATTGTGTTCAAAGGGCTCACTACGGAAAACGCCATGTCACTCAGCCACCTCTCAGAACACTCATTTTTCCCAATGGAAAACACCATCCAAAATTATGCATGGGGGAGCATTTCTTCGATACGTGAACTGTTTGGCTTTCAGAATGAGTCACAAGAGCCGCAAGCGGAAGTTTGGATGGGAGCGCATCCAAAAGGTTGCTCAATGGTTAAGCTTGACCAGCACTTGGTGCCTCTCTCTGAGCTGATTAACAAGAATAAACCGGCCTATCTATCAAGCGATATTGCGCAGGAGTTTGGTGAGCTGCCGTTCTTGTTTAAGATCTTGGCAGCAGAAAAAGCGTTGTCTGTTCAGGTTCACCCAAACAAGCGCCAAGCAGAGGTTGGCTTTGCAAGAGAGGAGCAAGCAGGAATCCCTCTGACTGCAGGACATCGTAATTACAAAGACTCTAACCACAAACCTGAATTGGTTTACGCGATCACTGAATATCAAGCAATGAATGGCTTTCGAGAATTCGATGAAATATTAGGGTTGTTCAGAAAGTTGAATTCGAGCGAGCTGGCTGGTTTAGTTGAAGAGTTTGGCAACCACCTTGATTCTCTAGGTTTAGAGGCGTTTTTCCGTGATTTATTAACTCTGGACGACCAACGTAAACACCGAGCATTAGAGCAACTTCTGGCTTACGCAGCCGCTCACCAAGGTCAATCTGAGTTTGCTTTGGTTACTGAGCTTAGCCACCAGTACCCGAATGATATCGGTTTGTTTTGCGTTCTGCTGCTGAACTTGATCACACTACGGCCGGGTGAAGCGATGTATTTGAATGCAAACACTCCGCACGCATACATCAAGGGGACTGGGCTCGAGATTATGGCCAATTCAGACAATGTGCTGCGAGCTGGCTTAACGCCAAAACACATTGATGTCGCTGAGTTGGTTGCCTGCACAGAGTTTACACCAATCCCGTTCGAACGCTTGTTGTTAGCACCTTCAAAGTTAGGTCAATGTGATCGCTATGATATCCCAGTCAGTGACTTTGATTTCAATATTTTTCATCGCCCAAAGCAAGAAGAAGTCATCACAAGCGGTGCTGAAATTTTAATGGCGATAGATGATGATTTAACGTTAATGAGTCAGAAAGGTGAACACCTAACACTCACCAAAGGGCAATCGGTATTTATCCCAGCTTATATTGGTCATTATGTACTGAGCAGCAATGGGCGAGTGGCTAGGGCGTTTAATTAGAGATGGTGTTTGTGGTATAGATTGAGCTCCATCCCCACAAAATCATCATCTCCTTCATCAACAACGTGATAGCCAAGCGATTGATAAAAGTTAATAGCACGAGCATTACTTTTAAAACTCGATAGAGTGACTTGACTAAGTTGCTCTGCCATAGTTTTTTTATGTATGAGAGTCATGACTTGCTTGCCAAGCGAACGACCTTGGTACTGGGGGAAAATGATCAGCAAATGAATATGGTATGCGTTGTCATAAGGTTTAAAGCAGGCGAGCCCCACTCTTTTATTTTCGCGATATACCCAATGAAACCAAGATGGATGGTATTCGTTTAAAAGTCGTTGACGTTGAAAGTCGTCATCCCAGCCGAAAACGCTATCTACGTGTATGAAGATACCTTGTTTAACACACGCAAACAGTTCATCGAATTCAGAATTTGAAGCGAGTTGGAGTTGTATGTTCTCTTCTTTCATTGCCACTTTTACCGCTTCCTTATCAAACGCCTTTGAATAAGCAAACAGTAACATAATTGAAGAAGCCGAATTAGCTTAGATTTGCGAAGTGATGAAACCAAAAAGCCATGCGTGATGCATGGCTAAGAATAAAGTCTTGGATTGATTTTTCTATACGATCTTAAGCGCGTGATGGCGCGTGAGCTGTTTGTGTAGCGAGTCTTTGAGCTCCATGCGTTCTACTTTGAGGTTGTGCATGCTGTCGTCATCGATAGGGCTGCCAGAGATTTCTAGCTGACGGATGTCGTAGTCGAGTTGGTGGTATTTCTGCATGTCTGCTTTGAATTTTTCGTCGTCGTGGTTGAGCTGAACAATGTCTAATTTAAGATCTGGGAAATCTAAGATAAAGGCATGGTTTTCATTGAGCATTGGCACTTCCTCTCTAGTCGAATTATTAACAGTATAGAAGTAATTTTTCGAAAGAAATGTGGTTCAAAACACAAAGCCGTAAAGCGATCAAAAAAGGGCGTAAACTCGTAGGATTATCCTCGAACTTGCGCCCTTTTGTATGTATATAGCTAACTATTTATAGTTATATGTTTAGAACTATAAGAGTTTAAAGCAGAAAGTTTACTTTGCTTTCTTACCAGAGCGTTGCTGCTCTTTGTGTGCAAGCTTCTCTTTTTTGCGTTGCTCGATAAGGTGAGCAGCTTCGCCGCCTACGTGGGTTTCGCCACGAGCATTCGACAGTTGAACTTGCTTTTCACGTTCACGGAAACGGGCTTTCTGCTCGTCGCTGTGCTTATCAATACACTTAGGGCAGCTTACGCCTTTCTCGAAGTGTTTAGAGGCTTTGTCTTCGTCAGTGATTGGCAGGCGACACGCGTTACACACATCGTAACCGCTCTTTTCTAGCTGGTGGTTTACTGCAACTCGACCATCAAATACGTAGCAGTCGCCTTCCCACATACTCTCTTCTTCAGGTACCTCTTCTAGGTACTTAAGAATGCCGCCTTCAAGGTGATAAACCTCATCAAAGCCTTGCTCTTTCATGTAGGCTGTTGATTTTTCGCAACGAATACCGCCAGTACAGAACATCGCAACTTTCTTGTGCTTCTTAGGATCAAGGTTGTCTTCAACGTATTGAGGGAATTCACGGAAGGTTTCTGTGTTTGGGTTTACAGCATTTTTGAAGGTGCCGATGTCCACTTCGTAGTCGTTACGAGTATCAACCAGAATCACATCAGGATCAGAGATCAATGCGTTCCATTCGTTTGGTTTCACGTAAGTGCCGACAACGTGGCGTGGGTCGATGCCCTCAACGCCCATGGTTACGATCTCTTTCTTAAGCTTAACCTTGGTGCGGTTGAATGGTTGTTCTTCGTTGAACGACTCTTTGTAAACAACATCAGCCAAGCGAGAATCTTGTTTGAACCATTGAAGAAGGGCGTCGATAGATTCGCGCTTACCTGCAACGGTACCGTTGATGCCTTCACTCGCAAGTAACAAAGTACCGCGGATTTGGTTGGCTTCTAACACGTCGGTTAGTGGCTGGCGAATTTCTTGGTAATCATCAAGTGCTACGAATTTATACAGAGCACATACAACATATTGAGACATGGTTTTTCCTTTCTGCGAGCTGGAACGTAAATCCAGAGCGGTTGCCTGTTTTGATCAGAACTGAGTATTTCAACTTAGTTCTGTCTTGTTGGCTTATTAAAATCAGGCGCAGTATAACCAAGGCGGTGCGGGACAAAAACCAACCAAACGTAGGGCTATATAACGCCTTTTTTATTGTGGATTTATGGTTTGAGGAACGAAAAAGCCCTGCTGTACAAATACAGCAGGGCTTGGTGTTGAATCTGTCTTACTTAATCAGCGATTACGCTTGGTTAAGTACTTCCGCTAAGCGTTTCACCGCTTCAGTCAGCTCTTCTGGTTTAGCGTTAGTGAAGTTTAAGCGCAGTGCAGCTTTTGCTTCATCAGCCTTTGGATAAAATACTGGGCTTGGTACAACCGCCACACCATTCGATAATAGAGTTTTAGCCAATTCGAAGGTGTCGCACTCTGGGATCTCAACCCAAATGAACATCCCGCCATCGACGGCTTTTAACACGCAATCTGCAGGCAGTTGTTTCTCTAGCTCTGAGAACAGCACTTCATAACGAGACTTGTACAGGGTGCGAATGTTCTCCATGTGTACGCCAAAGTCTTCATGTTTTAGAAGACCAACAAGCAGTGCTTGCATGGGTACACTTGAGTGTAAGTCAGCGCCTTGCTTCACTTTGATCAGTGGTTCAAGGTAGCTGCGTTTACCTGTTACCGCGCCAATACGTAGACCTGGCGATGCAATCTTAGAGAATGAACGAAGAACGATAGAGTTGTCAGGGCAGAACGAAGAAACCAACGGCAGTTCTGTACCTGTGAAACGCAGCTCACGATATGGTGCATCTTCAATGAATGCCACGTTGTATTTGATACACAGCTCAGCGACTTTTTGACGAGTTTCTGTTGCCCAGCACACGCCGGTTGGGTTGTGGAAATCAGGCACGGCATAGAACATCTTCGGTGATTGCTGTGCAAAGCACGTTTCCAGTTCATCTAGGTTCGGGCCAAATTCAGTTTGAGACACGGTCGCAATGTTTGCTTGAACTAGGCCAAACACCTGCATCGCACCTAAGTAGCTTGGCGCTTCCATCACAACCACATCACCTGGGTCGACATACGCACGCGCAATCAAATCCAAACCTTGCTGAGAGCCAGTACAAATCATTGCCGTGTGTGATTCTGGCAATTGGTAGCTTTGTGTTAGGTGGTCAAGCAACGGGCCGTAACCGGCAGTAGAACCGTATTGGAAAACTTCAGGCATGTTCGCTAGGTTTTCTAGCGTTGGCTTCATTAAATCGATAGGGAATGTTTTCTCGTCCGGTAAACCACCGGCCAATGAGATGACATTTGGATCACTTGCGGCTGCGAGGATCTCCCGAATGTATGAAGATTGAATCTGTTGTAATGACTGTGCGATTTCCATGTGTTGTGTCTCGTCGTTTATCGTTTTTATTCTATCGCTTGATATTACACGGCAATTGTAAAAACTAGCGTGTCCGTTTATGCTCTTAAACATGTCCATTTATGCTATTTAAACGATGTCACGTCAACACATATCGCGAATCAATGATGTCCTGTTCCATATTCACCAAGACATCAGTCAGCCTTTGTCTGCCAAAGAGTTATCTGAGATAGCGGCCTATTCAGAACAGCACTTTCATCGCACCTTTAAAAGCGTGGTCGGGGAGTCGTTGCATCAATATATCCGACGCACTCGAATGGAGTATGCAGCCAACCAATTGATGTTTGATACCAGCTCGTCAGTGGTCGAGATCGCCCATAAATGTGGCTTTAGCTCGGTGTCTTCGTTTAGTCGAGCATTTAAAGCGACCTTTAATATGTCTCCGGGCGAGTGGCGTAAACACGATTTACAAGTAGCAGAAAAACCCTATTTGAAAGATCCCGAAGTGGCGGCGGGCTATTTGAATGTGGCGCAGCGAGTATTGCCCGAACCCAAGATCGTTGAAGTGCCTGAACGCATGGCGGCCTATGTTCGACATACGGGTTATAACCGCTCTATTCGCAATGCGTGGTTGATATTGAAAGCGTGGGCGAATTCCGAACAGCGTGATTTTTCGAGCCAATTTGGTTTGCATCACTCAAACCCTGCTTGGGTTGAAATGGATCAGTGTCGTTATGTCGCGTGTATCGCGATTGATGAGCCGATTAAGTATCGTAGCGTAGTTAATCAGATGGTGATTCCGGGCGGCTTACACGCTGTGTTTCGACTAAATGGCCGCTATGGAGAACTGCTACCACAGATCAGTATGGTGTTAGAAAAATGGCTACCCACATCTGGTTTCAAACAGCGCTCGACTCCCGCGTATGTGCATTATCATCAGAATCATTTTCTCAACACCGATGAAGTGTTCGAACTCGATTTCTACCTTCCCGTGAGCTTTTACTAATCGATGGTTGTGCTGTTTTGTTGAACCAGACTTTGATCTTTTGTTGAGACAAATTAGCACAACCAATAGCAGCTAACGATTTTATGCAGTTGGCCTAAGATAAAGATGCTTTGTTGATAATCTACTCTAAGTAAATGATGACAACGTACGGATTAAACGATAGCATTTCGTTCTAATTGCAAATAGTTCTTAATATCACCCGATAGAATATGACCATTACCCACAAAGATTATCTGAAAATCGCTTTCCCTTTCATCATCTCAACGGTGACACAACCTCTGTTAGGTGCTGTGGATACCGCTGTTATTGGCCAACTTGGTATTGCTGAATTGATTGGTGGCGTAGCGATCGGCACCATCATTATGAACACCATGTATTGGTTGTTTGGTTTTTTCCGTGTCAGTACCACGGGCCAAAGTGCGATGGCACTGGGTAAGGGAAACCGCACTGATTTGGCGGGTAGCTTGATGCGTCCGTTTGTGCTGTCTGGTTTAGTGGGTTTGATCTTTATCTTGATACAACCACTCATCTGGCAAGGCGCAATGTGGGTGATAGAGCCTGAAGCCAATGTAGCCGAGCACGCGCATATCTACTTCAGTATTTTGATTTATGGCGCGCCTTTCGTGTTGCTTAACTACACCATTATTGGTTGGTTAATGGGACAGGCGAAAGCCAAAGACGTTCTTTATACACAAGTGTTTGGTAATGTGTTGAACATTGTCTTGGATGCGGTGTTTGTACTTTATTTCGATTTGGGTGTCGCAGGTGTGGCTTACGCAAGTTTGATTGCACAAGTTACCACCTTTGCGATTGGTGTGACCTTGGTGATGAAGACCAGCAATATTTCGATCTCTGAGTTCTTGCAAGGCTCGAAGATGACCAAGAAAGACCTATCGACAATCATCTCTTCGAATACTGATCTATTGCTTCGCACCATTTGTATCTTGGTGTTCTTCAACATGATGGCGCGTACTGGCTCTAAACTGGGTACCGATGTTCTAGCGGCTAACGCGATCTTGATGCAGGTGACCTTCATTGTCAGCTATATGTTTGATGGTATTGCCAACGCATCGAGTGTGTTTGCAGGTAAGGCGGTAGGACAGAAGAACCCTTCAATGCTTGATCGTGTTTTAAGGCTTAACTTCCAATGGACGGCAGGTTTCATTGCTGCGCTGACGCTTTTAACCCTGATATTCAAAGACATGATTGTTTTCTTGTTTACCGATATTCCAGCGCTGGTCACGCTGTACCAAGAGATGGCCCCGTGGCTGATTGTGTTCCCGCTAGTGGCTGGCTTTGGCTTAACGGTTTACGGCATCTTTACCGGAACGGGAACCACGCGTCCGCTTAGAGACTCAAGCATCGTGACTTTGTTGGTATTCTTAGCGGTACAGGCATTCACCGTCGATATTTGGGGTAATCATGGTTTGTGGTTGGCGTTTACTCTGTTCTATCTTGGGCGTATTGCGTTCCTGTATCCGTTCATCGCACAAGTTAAGCAGAAGTGTTACCCAGTCGAAGATACCGCTCATGGTGCCATTAACTAAGTAACCTAATCACCACCTGTAATATTTTATGAAAGCGCTTTACTATTTTTACACGATAAATTTAGTGAGTGCTTTTTTGTATCGGTAAAAATCACCTCGAAGGGTCAACACGCCCTAATGAAAATTGGTCAATCAAACAGCAAATAAAGTGCGATGCAGTTCAATGTTCTCTTTTCATCATGTCGGCTAAATGATAGAGTTGTTATGTTATAACATCTATATGTGAGTATCTGCGTGAACACCCCACTTTTGTCTGTTGACCACCTAACGATCAAAACCTCTTCGAGAACCCTTTTCCAAGATATCCACTTCGATGTTTATCGCGGTGAGCTGTTGGCGATCATGGGACCGTCAGGCATTGGTAAGTCGATGCTTTCTCGCGCTATTGCCGGGTTTCTGCCAGAGACGATTGAAGTTGAAGGTCATATTTCTCTATCTGGTGAAGCTGTGTGTGGTTTGCCTATGTTGCAAAGAACTGCCACACAGCGCCCCGCAGTTATCTTCCAAGATGCGCTTCAAGCTTTGAACCCTCTGGTTTCAATAGAAGGTCAACTCTGCCTTGCCTTGACGGGAACTCGCACTAAGCTTAAATCAAAAGAAAAAATTCAAATTACCGAGTTGCTGAATCAACTTGGTTTTCCTAATCCAGAAACCATCTTGCCGTTGTACCCGAGCCAAATTTCGGGTGGGCAACGCCAACGTGTGTGTATTGCGATTGGCTTGCTGAGTAACGCCGATATTATCATCGCCGATGAACCAACCAGTGCGTTAGATCCGGTGACAGAGCAAGAGATACTTAAGCTGATTCGACACAATGTTAAACAGCGTCAAATTGGTGGTTTACTCATCACCCATGACCTGCATAGCGCGTTGGCGTGTGACAAGCTGTTAGTCATCGATGATGGTGGTGTGGTGGCTTACGGTGCACCGAAACATGCACTTGAGTCGAGCTCTCACGCTTTCTGCTGTTCATTGAGAGACTTAATCGAATGAGCTCGACCTTATCACTAAACTCAGAAGCCTCGCCATTAATGCCAGTGACTGATTCAGAAACACAAACACCGATAGAGATTAAGTTCGACAATGTGAGTGTTCACTACTACTCCGTACCAAGTTGGTTGGGTGGTAAAGCGTTCAAAGCGCTACAGAACATAGACCTTAATGTTGAAGACAAAAGCCTAGCAATTGTTGGGCGTTCTGGTGCCGGTAAATCAACGTTAATTGAACTGCTATTTGGCCTTAAAGCGCCAACCGTTGGTCAAATAAACTTGTTCGGTTATTCGCTCCCAATTCGCGATAGCAAAGCGCAAGCAACGGTGTGTCGCTTGATTCAATTGGTGCCTCAAGAGCCCCACACTAGCCTCAACCCTTACTATACCGTTCGACAGATCTTAGCCGAACCTCTAAGTAACTTAGATGTTTCGGGTAATCATGAAGCCATCATTGAAGAGGCGCTTTCAGACGTTGGATTGCCTGCCAGTTTGCTCTTACTGAAACCCAATCAGCTTTCTACAGGTCAAGCTCAACGTGTGGCTATTGCTCGGGCTCTTGTCGTTAGACCCGCAGTGCTGGTGGCCGATGAACCTACTGCCAGCCTTGACCCAGTGAATCGCCAAAGGTTGTTGGACTTGGTTAATTCATTAAAAAAGAAGCGCGATATGCGCCTTATTTTGGTTACTCACGATTTAGGTGCCGCAAAAGCCCTTTGTGAAGAAATACTGGTACTCGACCATGGTGAAATGGTGGAGCACGGACCGACCGATCAAGTGATGAGTAAACCTGCTCATCCTGCGACTCAGATGCTGATCGAGTCTCAGCCTCTTTCGAAATCTACTTGTTAAACACAACCTTATTTATTAAAAAAATACAGCTACAGAGAAAAAATAATTATGCGTTTTAATTCAATCAAACTGGCTTGCACGCTTGCGTTGGCTCTGCCTTTGACGGGCTGTTTTGACTCTCAACCAGGGTCTAGCGATGCCGCAGTAAAATCTGAAATTCGAGTTGCGATGATGCAACCACCAAGAACGGGTTTATCGCCACTTTCTGATGACGCTTTTAAGTTATCTCGTTGGAGCACAGCAGAAACTCTGGTTAACCTGAGCCCAACCTCAGAAGCAGAACCAATGCTAGCGACTGATTGGAAACATCTTGATCCTCTGACTTGGCAGTTCACGATTCGCCAAGGCGTTAAATTCCACGATGGCTCTACATTAACAGCAGAATCCGTAGTGAACTCTTTGCAGAAAGCGCTTGAGGCTGCACCTAAGCCACGCATTCTAGATGGTGTCGATCTCGAAGTGAAAGCGATGGACAACTACCGCGTAGAGATCAAGACCAGCTTTGATGACCCTCTTTTACCAAGCCGTTTATCAAGCCCTCAATTAGCGATTCTTGCAGCAAGTGCTTACCAAGAAGATGGCCGTGTTAGCCCAATGGGTGCTGGTACGGGTCCGTTTGAGTTGACTGAAATTAACGGTACAACCAGCGCGAAGCTAAAACGTTTCGATGGCTACTGGGGTGAGAAAGCGCAAGTTGAATCTGTGATTGCAGAATACGTCCCTAACGGTTTTGCTCGCGCTGCAGCTCTAAGAACAGGTACAGCAGACATCGTTGAAGCAGTACCCGTTTCACAAATCGCGACCATTGATCCGAACCTACTTTATGAAGTGGCGATGCCTCGTACCAATACGCTTTACTTAAATAACAAGTCAGGCGTATTCAGCGATATTAACTTGCGTAAGGTAGCGGCGGCTGCGGTAGACCGTGAGCAAATCGTGAATACTGTTTATGAAAACCACGCGGACATCGCACAAGGCCTATTAGGTCCTGCACTTGCTTGGGCTGAGCCGATCCGACCTGAAGGTCAAGCAATCGACAAAACGCTAAAAGCAAACGGTGAAAGTATTGTTATCGGTACCTTTACCGACCGTGCAGAGCTTCCAGAAGTGGCAGCGCTACTGAAGCAACAACTTGAAGCGGCTGGTTTCAAGGTTGAGCTGGATATTCGTGAATACGCTCAGATCGAGAACGATGCGCTATCTGGTAAGTTCGACGCGTTTATCCTTTCTCGTGCAACGGTTCTAGATTCGGGTGACCCAGTGGCTTACATGATGAGCGACTTTGGTTGTAAGGGTTCATTCAACCTTGGCCAGTTCTGTTCTCAAGAGGTAGATAAAGCACTGAATCACGCTGACCTACAACCGCTAGGTGCGCTGCGTCAGCAAGCGATCATCGAAGCTGAACAAAAAATCCTTAACGATTTCGCGGCTATCCCGCTGCTTCACGAACGTGTGATTCAAGGTGAAAGTGAGCGTGTAAGCAATGTCGTTCGTGACCCAAGTGAACGTCGCTTGGTTGATCAAACGACACAAGTTAACCCGGCAACACAGGCTAACTAAATAAATGTTATCTGCTGAGACTCTGCGTCGAACTCTATTTATCTTGACGCCTTGGCTATCAAGAATCGCCTCACTGATTGTGGTGGTGATTCTTGTTGGTTTGATGCCTGACATTGCAGGCATCGATCCAAGCCAATCTATTCTGCGGGCTAGGGCGGGGCAACAACACCTGCTTACGCCTGAAGCTTTAGCGGCGGTACGCGCTGATCTTCAGCTTGACCGTTCAGCCATTGAGCGCCTGCTCGACTGGGTAGGAAGTGCTTTTTCAGGTGATCTAGGTGAATCATGGATTGATGGTTCTTCGATTGCACTAGGTATTCAAAAAACAGCGTCTACATCTCTGTTTTTGATGTCTAGCGCACTGGTGATGACTTTCGTACTGTGTGGTGCAGGTTTACTGGCTACCTTGCGAAGTTGGAAGAAGGGCAAACTAGGGCAGAGTTACAGCAGTTTAAGCACCGTATTAATATCGTTGCCAGAGTACGTAGTGGCCTCGGTATTAATATTGGTGTTCTCTATCTGGTTAGGTTGGCTACCACCGTATGGTTGGCAAGGTTGGCAAGATATCTGGCTACCGAGTTTAGCGCTCGCACTGCCTGCAAGTGGCTTGTTTAGTCGTCTACTCAGAGACAGTTTACAACGCGTTCTCAATGAACCTTGGGTGATCACTTGGCTCAGTGCCAACGTTCATTCCAATCAAATTATTCGCTTTGCGCTGAAAAGAGCGCTGAGCAGTCTGATCCCGCAAATCGCGATGATCGTGATTGGCTTAACTGGTGGCGCAGTCGCGGTTGAGCTTATCTTCTCGATCCCTGGTATCGGGCGCATGATTCTTGGTGCAGCCAAGGCGCAAGACTTACCAACGCTGCAAGGCGGCTTATTGGTGTTGCTGCTATTTTCAATTGCCGTGAGCAGCATGAGCTTGTTTGTTCAGCAATTGATTCTTGGCCACAGCCTGAAAAGCGGCAAGCTCATCAGTAGCCACTCTTCGTTTCGTTTTACCCAGAACCGCGCAAAGCGTGTCACTGCTTTTGCGATCTTCTCGTTCCTAATTACTATCGTAGTTTGGGCAGCATTTCGTGACCCATATACCAGTCAATTTGCTCGCTTAGCGGATCCAAGTTGGCAAGCTCCATTGGGCGCAGATGGCATTGGTCGAGACCTACTGGCGAGAATTGGTTCTGGTATGATTGCGACCTTCCAAGCCGGCATATTGGCAACGTTCTTGAGCTTGGTGACGGGCATCATCATGGGTTTCAACACCCGCTTTAGCCAAGGCCTTATCGAGATCACTAAGGGTATCCCATACATCATTGCAGGCTTGCTTGTTGCAGGCTTAACGGGGATGAATCCGAACAGCGCATTAATCGCGATTGTATTGGTGTCGTGGGCGCCGCTAGCTGCACACTGCTCAAGCTTGATCGTAGAAGCCAAGGCTCAACCTTATACACACCTCGCGCCACTATGGGGCACCAGTAAGCTTAGAATCTTCCGTTTCTACTTGCTTCCGTATGTGTTGCCACCGTTGTTAAGACACGCGATGTTGAGGCTACCAGTCATCACTCTAAGTCTGACCTCGCTGAGCTTCATCGGATTAGGGGCAAAGCCACCAACACCTGAATGGGGTTTGATGATCGCAGAGAACCTTCCATACATTGAGCGCGCGCCATTAGCAGTCATGGGGCCAATTGTTGGGCTGATCTTGTTGGGTGCAGCCATTAACATGATGTTTGATGACTAACGTAAAGATCCGGTCGCTGAGGTTTCTAAATTGACGATCCGATTGGGTATTCGATTTAGCATTTATGTTGTAACCTTAGCCCTGCTTTTTAGAGACGCTTTTTGATCGGCTCGAAAGTTAAACAGGCCCTAGTTAAGTGTAAAGGATTCAACATGTATCTCGTTTTGTATTGCCACAATATTGGTATGACCGACTTTTCTTTCTTTGAGACGGAAGATTTCGATAAGGAAGATGGCTATATCGTGCGAGGCAAATGGCCGAACGAGAAAGCGTTCCGTGATTACTTAACCAAAGAGTTTGGTGACATGAACGAGTTCCAAGTGATCGACTTAATCGCCAAAGGCGCAGAAGCAGAACACTACTCGCCAGAAGAGTTGGTGCGCTTAGCTCAGTAGCCGCTAGCTCAGCAATATCTAGCTCGGTAATACGTTTTAAATCGAATAAACAAATGGCAGCCTGATTGGGCTGCCATTTTTCGTTTTAAGCTAGAGCACGTTGCTCGCAGTATGAGTGGATCTACTGCGCCACTTCGTCCACCAAATACAAGATTGATTGATACGGAATGCCACTGTGGTGTGATAAACCGATCTCACAGGTTCGGCTGTTACTAAAGCCACGAGTGCAGTTGCTCGGCACTTGTTCCTTGAGTGGGTGTACCGCCGCCTCATTCAGCTCTGGTGTAGTGAAGCCTTTGTCACCTGCCCAACCACAACATTGAATATGCTCTGGAACAATCACCTCTTCGGTACACGCTTTAGCAAGGTTTAACATCGCGCCTTCTAAGCCCATTCGACGAGAGCTACACGTGACATGCAGCATCACGGTTTCTTGTAGCGGCTCAAGCGTCAGATGTTCAAGCAAATATTGATTCACAAACCCTGTTGGCTCTAGCACCTCTAATGGTTTAGTGAACTGCTCAATACTGCGTTTGGCACAAGGGCTGGTGTCCATCAAAATTGGGTATTCACCTTGACGACTGGCTTGCCATAGCACTTCTTCCAACTGCTGAGCCTTCGACTGTGCTAAGTCGGTCATTCCTTTGCTGTCGTAAGGCATACCACAGCATTGGTCATCTAGCTTCTTCGGAAGAATCACCTCAAATCCCGCTTTGTTGAGCAAAGACATGGTCACTTCAGTTAGAGGACGTTGGTCGCCCGCATCGCTTTGTTGCCCCATGGTTCGACTTGCACAGGAAGGGAGGTAAACCACCTTCTTATGATTGCTTGAAGATTCTGCCGTCACGGGTGATGAGGCAAGCGAGTGACTATTGGATTGCGGCATCTCTGGCATCCAAACCGGTGTCGCGCCTTTGGTTATTGAGCGCAAGCCATTGGTGAGCTTACCAACTGTATTTGCGCCTAGAACCTTATTCGCCACTTGATTGGTTTTGAGGCCAGCCTTGGTCAGTTTGGTGGTGGTCGAGAAGTGATCCGCTGTCCACTTAGCAATTGGCGTGAACTTTTCATATTTGGCGATACGAAGCTTCTTCACTAAATCGCCAGTGTTGATGCCCACTGGGCAACGCTCCGCACACAGGCCTGTTGCAGCGCAAGTATCAATGCCTTGGTATTCAAATGTCTTCTCTAGCTCGCTTGCTTCTATCTCTTCACCTGCTTCTCGGCGGCGTTGCAGTTCTCGGTACAACACGATGCGTTGGCGAGGTGATAAGGTCAGTGTGCGAGACGGGCAGACTGGCTCACAGAATCCACACTCAATACAGCGGTCGACAAGGTCGTCGGCAGCAGGCATTGGCTTTAAGTCTGTGATGTGGGAATTTGGATTGTCGTTGATGATAACGCCGGGGTTAAGCAGCCTTTCTGGGTCAAACAGCGCTTTGATCTGTTGCATCAAGGCATAGCCATCTTTGCCCCATTCCAATTCCACATAAGGTGCCATGTTTCGGCCCGTGCCGTGTTCCGCTTTCAGTGAACCTTGATACTTCACTGCAACTAGCTCGGCAACGTCATCCATGAAACCGCCGTAACGGTCGATCTCTTCTTGGCTGTCGAAGCCTTGGGTAAACACAAAATGAAGGTTGCCTTCGAGTGCATGGCCGAAAATGATCGCTTCGCTGTAGTCGTATTTATCGAACAACTCTTGCAGCTCTCGAATACCGTTAGCCAGGTTTTCAACAGGGAAAGCCACGTCTTCGATGATAACGGTTGTGCCAACTTCACGAACGGCCCCAACTGCTGGGAACATGCCTTTTCGAATGCCCCACAGGGTTGCAACAGTCTTTGGATCGGACGTAAAAGGGACCGATTCAACAATCGTGTAATCAGCCAATGCATCCAAAATTGATTTACATTGTAAATCTAAGTCCTGCTGGGAGCTGGCGTGTGATTCCACCAAAATAGCCGCCGCTTCTAAATCTAGGTTTGGCATAAACGCAGGCATACCCGGTTTATCCGCGACAGAACGTAGCGCCCTGCCGTCCATCAACTCAACGGCTGCAACCGGAGTTTTGGATAATGTAGTTACGGCTTTACTTGCTTGCTCGATGTCGGCAAACACCAATAGCGCTGAAGCTTTGTTCGGGTGTTCAATCACCGTGTTGTAAGTGATCTCGGCTATGAAGCCTAGTGTGCCTTCTGAGCCAATCATCAGGTGTTTTATGATCTCAATTGGGTCGTGGTAATCGACCAATGCATTGAGCGCGTAGCCGGTGGTGTTTTTAAGACGGTACTTGTGGCGGATTCTGTCTGCCAGTTCTTGATTTGAGCTAGTCTGTCTGTGTAAATCAATAATGCCTTCAAACAACGTTTTGTGTGATTGCTTGAAAGCTTCAACGCTGGCGTTATCTGCCGTATCAAGCAGGGAACCATCACTCAATACGATTTTCATGCTCTCGACGGTGCGATAGGAGTTTTGCGCAGTACCACAACACATACCGCTGGCGTTGTTCGCGGCAATACCGCCAATTTTACAGGTGTTGATAGAGGCTGGGTCTGGGCCGATTTTACGTTGGAAAGGGGCGAGGTATTTGTTAGCATCAGCACCAATCACACCCGGTTGAAGGATAATCTGATTGCCGTTGTCGACGATTTCATGGCCACGCCAGTCGTCGGTCAGAGTAATAAGTACCGAGTCTGAAACGGCTTGGCCTGAAAGGCTGGTACCCGCAGCGCGAAAGGTAAAATGAATGCCCAGTTCGCGACAGCTTTGAATAGTGAATATCACTTCATCTAAGTTTTTCAGCCTTAGAACCATTTTCGGTACCAAGCGATAGAAACTCGCATCGGTGCCGTAAGCCAAGCGCTTTGCCTCTTGTGTGACAATGCGTTCTGTTTCTATTCTTTGAGCCAGTATCGCTTCAAGCTGCTTATAAGCTTGTGGATCTACTACTCGCTCATGGGATGTGTTTGTCTCCATCTTTGCTTCCTTGTGCTTCTTATTTGGCACTGATTTGCTTTTTTGTTTTTTTATTTTATTTTCCAGTGCTTAAACGGTGTCACAACGGCAGTGGAATTGCTGTGACACCGATTGAACTTCGGTCTAAGTAGACCAAAGCATTACAGTGAATCAACGGACTTAATCTAGCCCCACCAAAGATTCACGGGTTAAGTCTTTGATTGTCTTGGCGCCAGTTAGAGTCATCGCAACGCGCATCTCTTTGTCGTACAGGTCGAGTAGGTTCTCAACGCCTGCTTGTCCTTGAGCCGCTAACGCGTAGACGAATGAGCGGCCAAGTAAGGTGCAATCTGCGCCCATCGCCATCATGCGCACTACATCTAAGCCAGTACGAATGCCAGAGTCGACCAGAATCTTAGTGTCGCCTTTTACTGCATCTGCAATTGCAGGTAATGCTTTAGCGCTTGATAGAACACCATCAAGCTGACGACCGCCGTGGTTTGAAACGACGATACCGTCTGCGCCAAATCTCACGGCGTCTTTTGCATCTTCTTCATCAAGAATGCCTTTGATGACCATAGGGCCGTCCCAGAAATCACGAATCCACTCTAGATCTTTCCATGAAATCGACGGGTCGAAGTTATCACCTAACCAACCGATGTAGTCTTCCAGCTTGGTAGGAGAACCACGATAAGTAGAGATGTTGCCTAGGTCGTGTGGTTTACCCAGTAAGCCGACATCAACTGCCCAGCTAGGATGACGCATAGATTGGAATACGCGGCGTACTGCTGCATTTGGACCACTCATTCCTGAGTGCATGTCACGGTAGCGAGCGCCGGGTACGGGCATATCCACGGTGAAGACCAGTGTTGTGACGCCAGCGGCTTTAGCGCGTTCAAGAACGTTCTTCATGAAGCCACGGTCTTTTAACACGTAAAGTTGGAACCACATTGGGCGTTCAATCTTAGGTGCAACTTCTTCAATCGGACATACCGACACGGTCGACATGGTAAAAGGGATGCCTTTGTTGTCGGCGGCTTTTGCTGCTTGCACTTCACCGCGTCTTGCGTACATACCCGTTAAACCAACAGGCGCCAGTGCGATTGGCATCGCTAGCTTCTCGCCAAATAGTTCGGTTTCCAAATTTAGGTCCGACATGTCGTTGAGTACGCGTTGTTTTAGCGCAATCTCAGCTAGGTCAGCCGTGTTGCGACGTAGGGTATGTTCTCCGTAAGAGCCACCATCAATGTAGTGGAAAAGAAACGGTGGTAATTTCGCTTTTGCTGCGGCGCGGTAATCAGTCGATGCGGATATGATCATAATTTCAGTCCTAAATTCTTGGGATGTTGCTCTTCTTTGAGAGCTTGGTTTGGGCTGCTTTAATTCGGGAAAATGGCGTTAATACCCATGGGTGTTGATGTGCTCTAGTATCCATCCCGGAACTCATCAACTGTCTTATTAGACGGTGTCGCTGTCGGGGAATTGAGTATTAACGCCAAGTGCTTTTGAACGACTTATGGTTTACATAAGTGCGTCGGTCATTTTGAATCCGTAGATAACCACTAGGCCGATGATGCCTGTCATCACCAAGTAGTAGAACGTTGGAATGATTGTCTTACGTAGGGTTGCACCTTCGCGTCCTAGCAAGCCAACAGTTGCTGATGCCGCTACCACGTTGTGAATCGCAATCATGTTACCTGCTGCTGCACCAACGGCTTGTAGAGCAACAACCACCGCACTAGAGATAGTCAGAGTCTGCGCTACTTCGAATTGGAACTGGCTGAACATCATGTTTGAAACTGTGTTCGAACCTGCAATGAAGGCACCTAACGCACCAACCGTTGCACTCAATGCTGGGAATGCGCTACCAACGAGGTCAGCTGCGAAGTTTGCCGTGGTTACGGGCATACTTGCTAAATCTGCGCCGTTCACACCAGAGTTAATGAAGATACGAACCATTGGGATGGTGAACACCAACACAAAGCCTGCGCCAATCAGAGTCTTGCTCGATTCACCGAAGGCTTTAGCCAGTGGCGTTGCGCTGCGAGATTGCATGAGAACAGCAACCAGCGCGACGAAGACCAAGATACCGCCCGGTAGATACAGAGGCTGAATCGCAGTGCTCACACCGGTTTCACCAAGGATGTTGCTGAACGATAGGCTAACGCTCTTCAGTAGGCCTTTGAATTCAGGGCTCACGCGGCTCGCAACCAAGGTCACCGCTAGCAGCACGTATGGTGCCCATGCCATCGCCATGCTCATCTTCTTATGGCCTTGATTGTTGTCGTCAAGGTCGATTTTCAGAGAACCTAGCCATTCTGCAGGCCACTTGTCTTCGCTCTCAAAATCCCATTTTGATTTAGGTACTAGGAAGCCGCGTTTTGCTGCTGTTACAACAATCGCAAGGCCAACCAAACCACCAATCAGTGATGGGAATTCAGCGCCTAGGAAAACACCTGTTAGTGCGTAAGGAATAGTGAAAGCAGCACCTGCGAACAGTGCGAACGGCAGGATATCTAAACCTTCAGTCCAGCTTTTGTTCTTACCGAAGAAGCGAGTCAGCATCATTGCCATCAATACAGGCATCATCACACCAACAGAAGCATGAATTAGCGCAACGCTTGACGTGATTTGTTGTAGATAAGCATCCCATGTTGAGCCATGAGCAATCAGGCTTTCACCGATGTTGTGCGTGTCCAATCCTTTGTTCACACCAACGATGATAGGTGTACCAACCGCGCCGAATGATACTGGCGTAGATTGGATCATCATGCCCATCAGTACCGCAGCCAGCGCAGGGAAGCCGATAGCAACCAGCAGTGGTGCAGCGATGGCAGCTGGTGTGCCGAAGCCAGATGCGCCCTCAATGAATGAACCGAAACACCAAGCAATGATGATTGCTTGAACACGACGGTCAGCGGATATATCAGTGAATCCGTTGCGGATGGTGGTGATAGCTCCGGTGTGTTTCAAAGTGTTTAATAAGAAGATGGCGCCGAACACAATCCAGAGAACCGACACGGTAATGCCGAAGCCTTGGAATACAGAAGCCAGCACGCGAGTGCCAGACATGTCCCAAGCAAGTAGGGCGATAGCAACGGTTAAGGCAAATGCCACAGGCATCGCTTTTTTTGCAGGCCAGTTAAGGCCAACCAGCAGAATCGCTGCAACAACTATTGGCGAAAAGGCCAATAATGCTAGTAGAGTTTCACTCATGGGTACTTCCTCGTACTGTTTTCAAACGTTCATGTTTGAAGTAAAGATCACGTTATGGTTTGTCATTATTTGAATCGCTTTGGCCTCTAAACGGGAACCTTCTTTAGGCGAATCTTGTAATTGGAATGACTGTTTTTGTAATTGTTTTGTTAATTTGGCGTGAATTTACCCCTTTATTTTTTATTGATATAGGGAAATAATGAAAATAATTAATTCCAAAATTGGCATAATCAGATGCGAGCAGACGATTTGATCCTGTTTTCACAGGTGGTAGAACTAGGCAGCTTCAGTAAGGTGGCAGAGCAAAATAACCTTACAAATTCGGTAGTTAGTAAAAGAATTGCGCGTTTAGAGGAAGAGATTGGCGTGCAATTATTATATCGAACCACGCGTAAATTGACCTTGACTGAGGCGGGCAAGGCAATGTTACACGGGGCCAAAAATGTGAAGCAGGCAGCTCAAGAGGCTATGGACGCAGTTTCAGGCTTTGGTGAAAATGTCAGTGGTCATATCAAAATGTCAGTGCCTACTATCTCCGGAGATTTGATTCTCGCAGACGCTGTGGCCGAGTTTTGTAATATGCACCCAGGTTTAACGGTCGATATGTCTCTGAATAATCGCTTTGTCGACTTGGTTGAGGATGGTCTCGATTTGGTGATTCGAACCGGCTACTTGGAAGATTCAAGCCTCATTGCTCGTCATATATTGGATTCACAATGGGTGGTGTGCGCTTCGCCGTCTTATATTGCTAAGAACGGTAAGCCGATGCTGCCTAAAGATTTAGTGCAGCACAATTGCTTGCAATACGCCTATCAAACAACGGGTGCTAGCGAATGGCAGTTTCTGCATAGTAAAGATGGCTGTACCGACAATGACAAATATATCGTGCGTGTTGCGGGCTCTTTTTCGACTGACAATGCGACCGCGTTAAGAAAAGCGGCGCTGGGTGGGCATGGTGTGGCGTACGTGCCACGTTGTCTGGTGTATCACGATATTCGTAACGGCCAGCTGGTGGATATCTTCCCTGATTTAGTCGGTAAAAAGCTGGGTATTTATGCGGTGTACCCGTTCACTCGTCAGCCACCGAACAAGATTAAGTTATTGATTGAACACATCAGAACGCGTTATCTGACGATTTCACATTATTTTTAATAAGGATCACGATGAGCTATTTAAAAGAGTATCAATATCCAGTCACCAACAAACAGATCGTCAGCGATGACTATTTTGGTCAGATAGTCGAAGACCCATATCGCTGGTTAGAAGACGACAGAAGTGACGAAACCGCGCAGTGGGTGGCGAGCCAGAATGAAGTGACGTTTGATTACCTCGCTCAAATCCCGTATCGCGCAGAACTGCGAGAGCGATTAGCGAAAGCGCAAGACTACAAAAAGAGCTCGCAGCCGTTTGTGCGAGGTGATTATACCTATTTCTATAAGAATGATGGTCTGCAGAATCACAGTATTCTTTATCGTCAGAAAGAGGGGCAGCCGGTTGAAGTATTCCTAGACCCGAACACTTTCTCGGAAGATGGCACGGCATCTCTGGGCTCGGTGTCGTTTTCGCAAGACTATAGCTTAGTGGCGTACAGTATTTCTGAGGGTGGCAGTGACTGGCGTAAGATCTTCGTGATTGAAACTGAGACTAAGCAGCAGCTCGAAACGGAAATTACCGACGCCAAATTTACTGGCATTTCTTGGTTAGGCAATCGCGGCTTTTATTACTCTAGTTACGACAAGCCAGACGGTAGTGAACTTTCTGCTCGTACAGAACAACACAAGCTGTACTTCCATGAGTTGGGCACAGATCAAGCTAGCGACAAGGTGATCTTTGGCGAAAGCAACGATGAGCAGCATCGCTATGTATCCGGTTACACCACCGAAGACGATCGATACTTGATCATTCTAGGGCGAGAGTCGACATCGGGTAATAGACTGTTCTATATCGATTTAAACTCACCAGAACAACAGCTGAACACGCTGATTGATCATGTGGATAGCGACATTTATCTCATCGATAACCAAGATGAGACCTTCATTCTATATACGAATCTTGATGCGCCTAATGGCAAGGTGGTGAGCTTTGGTACTCGCGATGGGAAATGGCTCGAAATCATCCCTGAAAAGCCACAGCCATTGGATATCAGCACGGGTGGTGGCCACTTGTTTGCTCACTACATGGTGGATGTGGTGTCTAAGATTGAGCAGTTGGATTACCAAGGTAACCTAGTTCGTGAAATTCATTTGCCTGGGCTGGGAACGGCCAGTGGCTTAGGTGGAAAAAACGAGCAAACTCAGCTTTATTACACCTTTACCAACTATGTAACGCCGCCAACGATTTTCTCTTTCGATGTTGAATCAGGCAATTCTGAAATCTACCAACGCTCTGAGTCTCCGTTTGAGTCGGATCAATTTGAGTCTAAACAAGTCTTCTATACCTCGAAGGATGGCACCAAGGTTCCGATGCTTATCTCTTATAAGAAGGGATTAGTGTTAGATGGCAATAATCCAACCATGTTGTACGCCTATGGTGGCTTTAACGTTAGCCTAACGCCTTCTTTCTCGGGCACGGTTGGCAGTTGGCTAGAACTGGGTGGCGTATATGCGGTGCCGAACCTGCGTGGCGGTGGTGAGTATGGTAAGGCGTGGCACAAAGCGGGAACTCAGCAGAAAAAGCAGAATGTCTTTGACGACTTCATTGCTGCTGCCGAGTTCTTAATTGAAGAAAACTACACCAGTAGCGATAAGTTGGCGATTCGCGGCGGTTCTAACGGAGGCTTGCTGGTAGGAGCTTGTATGACACAAAAGCCTGAGCTGTTCCAAGTGGCTCTGCCTGCTGTTGGGGTGTTGGACATGTTGCGTTACCACACATTCACGTCTGGCGAAGGTTGGGCGTACGACTATGGTACATCCGCGCAGAACAGAGAGATGTTCGAATATCTGCTTGGCTATTCTCCGGTTCATAATGTGGTGCGTGGCACGGATTATCCAGCAACATTGGTGACGACCGCTGATCACGATGACCGCGTAGTACCGGCTCACTCTTATAAGTTCATCTCAGAGCTGCAAGATAAGCATGAAGGTAGTGCGCCCGTGATGATTCGTATTGACGTAAATGCAGGGCATGGTGCTGGAATGCCATTGAGTAAAGCGATCGATCTCACTGCCGATATTTATGCGTTTACGCTGTTTAATATGGGCGTTGAATCTCTAGATTCGTTTTAGATAATACTTGATTCTAGATAATTGGGTGTTTGACTCAGACTAAAAAGCCTCAAAATCGACCTTAGATTGAAGTGACCCCGTAAAGT